>NZ_JADBTR010000070.1:0-16919 GCF_020246065.1 Microcystis sp. M144S2 | reverse complement strand
TTCAGTTTTTTCTTTGTCAGTAAGGGTGTCAACAAGGAATATTACAAATTGTTAACCGAGTCTTGAAAGCCTTGTGCCACAAAGGTTTGAAATGTTAAGAAAGATGTGACTAAAGGACAGCTTGATAAGGGGGGTGCCGATCCCCCCTTAATCCCCCCTTGATAAGGGGGGCATCTGACAACTTTTAACGCCTACCTACTTAATTACTTTCAATTTACACCCAATCACTGATAACTGATGACCGATAACCAAAAAAACCCCAATCGGTCTATCCTATAGGTAGGTCAGACGGGATCAGGGTTTATTGAAAGCGGTTTTACTTATAAAGTTCCGTCGCTAGACGAAAAGCCAAAATCCCGGGGATTAAAGCAATTACCAGAGCGACTAAAACTTGAGTATCAGAAAGCATTGCTGATTATCTCCTCATAAAGATATTCATCCAATACTTTCCGACATCATCGGGGTTCTCTGCATCATTTCGTTACAAGACTTCATATCTCCCCACCCCCGATGACGGTTATCTCCCCTAGAAAAGAAAGTTGTAAAAGCGTTAAGCTGAGGTATTGCCATGATTACATTTATTTTTACCTGCGGCCTCAATGTTAGACTCGCTCCTTGATTCATCTCTAACCCTTAGTCTAAAAACCCCGTTAATTCTGTTGGTTCTCATTGCCCTAGAAGCGGTATTATCAGCAGATAACGCCATTGCTCTCGCTTCCATAGCACAGGGATTAGGAGATCATCAGCGTCAACGTCAGGCCCTGAATATTGGCTTAGTTTTCGCCTATATTCTCCGTATGGTCTTGATTCTTACCGCCACCTGGGTGGTTAAATACTGGCAGTTTGAACTTTTGGGAGCAGTATATTTGCTCTGGTTAGTCTTTAATTACTTTGCCTCCCCCGAAGACAAAGACCACACCCATCATAGTCTCAAGTTTCAATCTCTCTGGCAAGCTATCCCCCTAATTGCCGTTACCGATTTAGCTTTTTCCCTCGATAGTGTCACCACCTCCATCGCCGTGGCCGATGATACTTGGTTGATCCTGCTTGGTGGTACGATCGGAGTAGTTACCCTGCGCTTTATGGCGGGTTTATTTATTCGCTGGTTAGAGGAATACACCCACCTAGAAGATGCCGGTTTTGTCACCGTCGGTTTGGTGGGTTTAAGATTGTTGTTGCGGGTGATTAGTCCCGATTTTGTGCCGCCGGAATGGATTATGATTAGTTTAATTGCTATCCTCTTTGCTTGGGGTTTCTCAAAACGCAACGATCGAGAACCAATAGAGAGTGATCCCATCCAATCTGATGAATTGCCATAAAATAATCATCAGGAGTCAGTAATCAGTGATCGGATTTGAGTTTTCAGTTCACTGATTACTGTTTACTGTTCACTGTTCACTGAAAAGAGAATCCCTAGAAGATCATGTCATCTTTACCGACTCCATCTGCTGATACCTTAGAAAATTCTACTCGATCGCCCTCTTGGAAAATTAAACTCCTCTACGATGGAGAATGTCCCCTCTGCTTGCGGGAGGTTAATTTTCTGCAAAAACAGGATGCTGGGAGAGGATTAGTTGCTTTTGTCGATATTGCCGCCGAAAACTATAATCCGGAGGAAAATGGCGGTATTTCCTTCGCGGCGGCCATGGGACGAATCCACGCTGTACTAGCCGATGGTACTATTCTCCAAAATGTGGAAGTGTTTCGCCAAGTCTATGATATTTTGGGCATTGGTTGGATTTATGCCGCTACCAAATGGCCGGTTATTGGGTTTCTAGTGGATATTATCTATGAAATTTGGGCTTCTTGGCGATTAACCTTAACCGGAAGACCGAATTTAAAAACAATCTTAGCAGAACGTCAAAAACGTCTGGAATGCAACTCATCAAATCGTTGTTCTCAGTGAGTTAAAATCTCCTAACCCTACACCCTACTCAGAATCACCCCTTGGGATGTGATACTACATCCGTTGAGTATAGGCTACTTATAAGGACAGTCAAAAGGCAAAAGGCAAAAGGAGAAATAAATAATCAGTTTTTAATAACCAGATTTAATGTGATAATTCTGCCTAGTAAATAAATGGTACTTTATTTTCTTGCCAGTCCCTTACCGCGATCAACGATCGCCCAGAGATAGCTAATTCCTAAGGCCAAAAACGCGAGGGAAATACTTTCTTTGACGATAAAAATACCCAGACCGATCAGCACACAGGGAACGAAGGTACTTCCCTGACTGGTTAGAATAGTGGCGATGGTCGGCACACTGGTCAACCCGTAGGCGAACGCAAAGCGCTCGCTACGCGAGAACGCACACCAAACCCCCACCAGAATCAAAAAAACGCTGACGATAACGATCAGACTTGTCACGGTACTACTGGCAAACAGGGGAACGTAAATACCGATATTATCGCTGCCGTTGGCGACGGTTAACGCAGCCACGCTATAGGTGCGCGGGTCAAACCAACCACCGAAGGGTTTACCCTGAGCTACGCCGAAGGGGGAATGTTTCGCACCCTCTAGGTCCAATTCGACATTCTCCGGCTCTTCCTGCTTCTCCTCTTCTTTGAGAAGGGAAACGATGCCGAGAATCACAGGAACGAGGCCTAGATAGCGAATCCATGGGGTAGGGATGAGAAAGCAGCCGAAAAACCCCGCTAAACTGGCAATAACAAGCAGACTAAAGCCGATATACTGACCGATGACGATATCGCGACGACGGAAGAGTTTTCCCGTTTGGCTGAAGAGAATCGTCAGGATCAATATATCGTCGAGGTTGGTGGCGACGAATGCCGCTACACCGGTGGATATCGCGATCACAATCTCGATCATCGTTTTTTTCCTTAAGATGGCCGTCGGGTTCGTCCGTTCGTTATACCTTGTTCGGCTTTTCCTTCAAAGGTTCCGGAACGGGAGAATTTTACTACCTATCCCGATGGAGAAACTGTATTTCCCACGACCGATCGCTTTATCCCGGTGCGGGATGGAAAAAGAAAGCAAGGGTGATCACTGCGTAGGTGGCGACGAGTAATATACCCTCTAGCCAGTTCGAGCGACCGTCGTTACTGATCGAGTTAGTCAGCCAGACGGCGACGGCGACGGCGACCAATTCAAACGGATCGAAATCGAGAGCCATCGGCTGACCGATGAAATAACCCGCGATTACGAGAACCGGTGCGACAAAAAGTGCGATTTGCAGACTCGAACCCACCGTCACGGAAACCGCCAGATCCATTTTGTCTTTTAAGGCGACCCTAACCGCGGTGGCGTGTTCGGCCGCGTTGCCGATAATTGGCAGCAGGATCACCCCCGTGAAAAGGGTCGTTAATCCTAATTTATGCGTGGCTTCCTCTAGGGTATTAACTAATAATTCCGATTCGACCGCCACCCCGATCGTCACCAGCAGTAATATCCCCACCCAGAGCCAGAGATTCGGCTTTTTTACGCTTACCGCTTCCCCCGACTCTTGATCGAGATCGGCGACCCCCACCTCGTAAAGATAGGTGTGGGTCTTCATCGAAAACAGCAGACTCAGGCAATACACAAAAATTAATACCGCCGCCACCGCTACCGAGAGACGCTGTAGGACGCTCTCCTCGATTGCGGCGGAGGTGTATTGAACGGTCGTGGGTAGGAGGATTGCTGCCACGGCGAGATTCATCGACGAGGAATTTAAACGGGCGGTCACGGGCTGGAATTTCTGTTCTTTATAGCGTAAGCCGCCGAAAAACATCGATAAGCCCGTTACCAGCAGCAGATTCCCGATAATCGAACCGGTAATCGTCGCTTTCACCACCTCGATCAAACCTTCTTCGAGGGCGGCGTAGGCGAGAATTAATTCGGTGGCGTTGCCGAAGGTGGCGTTCATTAAACCGCCGAGATTGGGACCGACCACGACGGCGATTTCCTCGGTCGCTTTTCCCATGTAAGCGGCCAGGGGAACAATCGCTAGACAGGCGCTCAGGAAAATGATCGTCACGTCCCAATGGAGGAAATTCCAGGCGATCGAGATCGGGACAAAAACCAACAAAATAGCGAAAATCCAGTCCTTTCTATTCATAGCAATGGGTGTCTCGGCATAAAACCGCGCACGGTTGTGAAAAACAGACTATCGGCTTTTTTTCTGTTTCAATTACCCAAATCGCCCGGTAATATACTCCCGGGCCTCGTCGGTTTGCGGATTGCCGAACATAACTTCCGTGGGGCTAAATTCGACTAATTTTCCCCGGCGTTTCCCGGACCGATCGGTTTCGGTGTTAAAAAATGCCGTCCAGTCGGCGATCCGCGATGCCTGCTGCATATTGTGGGTGACGGTGATGATCGTGTAACTTTCCTTCAGTTGTAGGCACAATTCCTCCACCTGACGGGTAGAGATGGGATCGAGGGCCGAACAGGGTTCATCCATCAATAAAACATCTGGCTTCATAGCGGTCGCAACGCGCTCGCTACGCGAGATCGCACGGGCAATACAGAGACGCTGTTGCTGTCCCCCCGATAGTGCCGTTCCTTTTTCTTTCAGTTTGTCCTTTACTTCCTCCCAGATCGCCGCCTGCCGCAGGGAATACTCGACCAATTCATCAAGATTTCCCTGATAACCGTTGGTTCGAGGCGCGTAGGCGATATTCTCGTAAATGCTCTTGGGAAAAGGGTTGGGACGTTGGAAAACCATCCCCACCTGTCGCCGCAACTTGACCGCATTGACCTGCGAATCGTAAATATTCTGATTTCGGTACAGTAGTTTTCCCTCCACCTTGGCGCCGGGGATCAGATCGTTCATTCGGTTAAAGCAGCGCAAAAGGGTACTTTTCCCGCAACCGGACGGCCCGATAAAGGCGACGATTTTTCGTGCGGGAATTTTAATATGAACGTCCAGAAGAGCAAGAAATCCATTATAAAAAACTTTCACTCCTTCCGCCTCGAAAACACTGTGATCGGCGTTAAGGTGGGTAGTCATGGCAAAAATTCTCCTGAGTGTGATTAAACGACTGGTTAAGAGGGAAAAGTGGAGCCATCAAGGTTGACTCGATTGGGAATAATGTTGACGTAGATAGATAGCGATGGCGTTGAGGGCGAGAATTAACAGGATCAGAACGATAATCGCAGCCGCCGCAGCATTGGCGAAACCTGGTTCGGGACGGGTGATATAGCTGAAAATTTGAATCGGTAGTGCCATAAAGCGTTGGAATAAACCAGGATCGAAAGTGAGGAAACTAACCGCGCCGACCACCATTAAGGAAGCCGCGTCTCCGATCGCCCGCGACACGGAGATAATCACCCCCGTGAGAATCCCCGGCACCGCGTAGGGTAAAACATGGTGTTGGATCGTTTGCCATTTGGTACTGCCTAGACCGTAGGAGGCTTGGCGTAGGGAATCGGGAACCGCCCGGATCGCCTCCCGCGCCGTGACGATAATCACCGGCAGCGAGAGAAGCGCAAGGGTTAACGCGCCGGAAATCAGCGTCGGGCCAAAATTGAGCAGATAGTTAAAAACCGCTAATCCTAATAAACCATAGACGATCGAGGGAACCCCGGCCAGATTGCCGATATTCACCTCGATCAGTGCCGTCCACCACGTTTTCGGGGCGTATTCCTCTAGATACAAAGCCGACCCGACCCCGATCGGCACCGCCACGAGAAGCACGATAATTCCCAGATAGAAACTACCGATGATCGCCGGACGGATACCGCCCCTTTCCGGGAAACGGGAAGGCGTTTCCGTGAGGAATCCGGGGGTTAAGAGTCGTCCGAGTCCATCGTGGGCGATATTCAACACCAACAGCGCCAGAACGAACAAACCGATCAGTAAACCGAAGAGGAAAAGATACTCGCAGAATTTGCCGATCGCCTCCCGGCGTTCCAGATGGTCGATAAATTCAACGGTATCGGACTTAACAGAGGATTTAACCATGGCAAATCAATCGTATTTTTCTTTAAAACGGTGGGAGATCCAGTAACTGGCCAGATTCAGTGCCAACGTGATCAAAAAAAGCACCGCGCCGACTGCGTAGAGGGTTTTAAAACTGAGACTGCCCCGGGGCGCATCTCCCCCGGAAATCTCGGCCATAAAAGCGGTCATCGTGGCGATCGACTCGAAGGGATTGAGGGTAAGCCGGGGTTGCGAGCCGGCGGCGATCAACACCGTCATCGTTTCCCCCACCGCCCGGGACATTCCCAAAATAATCGAGGCCATGATCCCGGACAGGGCGGCGGGGAGAACCACTTTAAAAATCGTTTCTAGCTTGGTAATTCCTAGGGCGTAGGAACCCTCGCGCAGGGAACGGGGAACCGCTCGGATCGCGTCTAAACTAATCGATCCCACCGTGGGAGTGATCATGATTCCCATCATTAACCCGGCGCTGAGGGCGTTAAAAATCTCGACGGGGAAAAGATTCCGCAAAGTGGGCGTGACAACGAGTAGGGCGAAGTACCCGTACACCACCGTGGGAATCCCGGCGAGAAGTTCCACCGCAGGGCGTAAAATCGCCGCTAGGTTCGGTTTTGCGTATTCGGCGAGGTAGATCGCGGAAGATAGGCCTAAAGGAACCGCGACGGACATAGCGATGGCCGTGGTTAAAAATGTCCCGTTAATCAGCGGCCAGATGCCGAAATGAGGGGTGGCGAACAGTGGAGTCCAACGGGTATCGAGAAAGAATTGGGCGAAAGATACCTCTTGAAAAAATCCCCAGGTTTCACTAAAAATAATCGCCACGATGCCGATTGTCGTCGCCACGGAAACGAAAGCGCAAGCGAAGAGAATCAGCGCGATTATCTTCTCTTGAATATCGTCGCCAGGGCGCTTGAGGAGTGAATTATCTGCCGCGAAAAAAGAATTATCGAAAGAACTCGGGGTTAAGGTCATGGTTTGACAAAATTCCTTTTTTAGATAAAGTTCGTGATCGGTTCTCCCGGTTTAGCTTTGCCGAATTTCGATCCCGTTTCCCCGCGCTCGAATTTCCGCAGGGTTTTGACGTAGGCCTCATCAGGTAAAGCGACGTAACCCACGCCATCGACCCATTTCCAGGAATTTTCTAAATAGAAGCGCACGAATTTTTCCAGGGATGGATTCGTTTTTAAATTATTCTTGTTGACGTAGATAAACAGGGGACGGGAAAGGGGATTATAGACATTGCGGAGAACGTTATCGATGGGGACCGGTTTGACGCATTTTCCTTCATTATTTTCGATCGCCACCAAGTTCAATCGATCTTGGTTCTGCATATAGAAAGAGATGCCTAAATAGGCAAGCGCGGATGGATTGCCGATCACCCCCTGCACGAGCGCGTTTTGATTGCGGTTCGGGGTAAAATCGGTGCGGCTATTTCTCCGTTTTCCCGTGATCGCTTGGGTGAAATAATCGAAGGTTCCCGTATCGGAAGGCGGGGCGAAAAGTAATAATCTTTCGTCGGGAAATTTGGGATTAATCTGTTTCCAACTGGTAATCCTACCCTCCGCTTTCGTGTTCCACATTCGATCGAGTTCTTTAATCGTTAAACACTTGGCGAATTGATTTTTTTTATTGACAATCACCGCCAATCCGTCGATCGCCATCGGTAATTCCAGAAATTCCACGCCGTTTTCCCGACATTTCTCGATCTCTTCTTTCCGGATCACCCGCGATGCCCCGGCAATGTCGAGATTTCCGGCGCAGAACTTACTAAAACCGCCCCCGGTTCCACTGGTGGCGACGCTTACCCGCGCTTCGGGATGGATTCTCTGATATTCTTCGGCAACGGCGAGGGAGAGGGCGAAACCCACCGCACCACCGTCGATCGAGACTGGTGCTTCTTTCTCGGCCGAGTCGGCCGGGCGACCGCAACCGGCGATCAAATTACTCGCAATCAGAAGGGAGATTAGGAAAAAATAATGAGAGAATTTCATAGATTAAAGCGGGAAAAATGTTAGGAAGCCGACTGGTTTTTAATCTGCTCGAAGATGCCGTTATTGGCCAGAAATTCCTTTTCGATCAACGTCCAACCCCCGAGATCTTGGGCGTTGAAAAGGGTCTTGATCGGCGGAAATTGTAGTCCTTCATCCTTGGCCACGAAGGGATTGACCGAGCGATAGCCTAATTTGGCCAATTCCTGTTGTGCCGGCTCGGAATAGAGGAAATTCACAAAGGCCTCGGCCACCTCTCGCGTGCCGTGTTTATCGACATTTCTATCCACCACCGCCACGGGATTATCGATCGAGATATTGACCGGGGGGACTAAGTAATTGGTATCTGGTTGATTTCTTGCCGCTAGAATTACCTCGTTTTCGTAGGTGACTAAAACATCCCCCTTTCCTTCTTGGAAAAAGGCATTGCTGGCTTCCCGTGCGTCCCTGGCTAGGGTGGGAATCTTTTGATAGATCCGGCGGACAAAATCCCATGCCTGTTGCGGTTCGCCCCCCGTTTGCGTCACCGAACCCCAGAGGGCTAATAACTGCCAAATAGCGATCCCGGAAGTTTTCGGATCGGCGGATAGAACCGTAACGTCCTCTCTAGCCAGATCCGCCCAAGATTGAATCTTTTTCGGATTTCCCGCCCGCGTGACGATCGCCGCCACCGAGTGACTCACCACTCCCCGCCGCGGCACCCGATCTTCCCAACCGCGATTAATCAGGCCAGCTTGAGATATCCGCATCACGTCTAGAGGTAGGGCTAGATGTACTACGTCCGCCTCTTGTTTCCCTGCGATCACGTCATCGGCCTGGGCCAGGGAACCGCCGTAACTCCGCTGGAAAATGACTTTTTGGTTATGCTCTTTCCGCCATTTCTCGACGAATTTCGGGATAATCTGGTCGTGGGCGGCTTTTGTGACCGAGAAGGAAACGAGATTCAGTTTCACCTCCGGTTTTGAGCCGATTCCCCCGCAGGAGGCGAGGGCAATACTTGCCAACAGTCCCACTAACAGGAAGGAAAGGAAGCTCCTCCCCGATAAGGAACGAAAGCGACGAAACAGCGATCGAATTGACAACAGTGATACATTCATCGGGATTTTCTCGATAAGGTTGATCTAAACCAACTAATTTTTTATTCTCTCTTCCTGAGTTCTGACTCCCTTGGGAGCCGGAGATTGGCGATTTTTACGGGGGGTCTAATTTAGCCGATGGGAATCAACAGGCGATAGGAGCCGTTATCGAGAATAATCCGTAGCCCCAACCACATCAGCACAAAAGGGAAAAGCTTACTCGCATAACGGCTGAGGACAACCGCGATCCCCGGTTGGCGGGTTAGATTATAGGAGAGAAATAACCAAGTACAGACGATTAGATAGCAGATCGGGATGATTACGGCTAACTGCGCCACGGTACTATTGGCGAATAGGGGAATGTAGATACCGAGATTATTGCCGCCATTGGATATCGTGACCGCGGAAACTTTATAGGTTTGGCGATCTCTGAGGACTTGAGCGAGGGATAGTCTGCGGGAGGCAAACCCATGAAATTGGGCGTTTCTTCGCAAATTCACCTTGCGATCTGCGGTTTCCCTCTCGTTATCGCGATTTAACGTCAGTAAATTTCTCACACCGATGAGGATTGGCAAGATTCCGAGAAGACCGATATAAATCGGCGGGATGATTAGGCCGAGGAGAAACCCCAGCAAGCTCACCGATACTAAGGCCGTAAACCCGACTAGCTCGCCGACGACAACGTGAACCGGGCGAAAGGTACGATTTACCTCGCTAAAGAAGCCAGTTAGATAAATATTGTCGTCGAAGGTGGTGGCTATGCCGGTGGCCACCGCGATTTTGACGATTTCGATCAACCAATCCATCCATACTACCTCGATCTCTCAAATGCGGGCGCAATTTCATTTTGAAACTATATCATTTTCAATACATTTATAAATGTACTTTGTTACACAATCGAGGAGTCGTGGATTTTTATAGTATGTAGATAAAACTAATGGAACCTCTCCCGCTTGCCCTGAGCCAAGTCGAAGGGATCAAGTTGGGAAACCCTTCTCTCTTGTCTCCTTTCCCGATAATAAATCTTGTTTTCTGCGAGAAATCCCATGCTCCACCGTTCGATCAAGTGTCTCTGGAAACCGTGGCGAAATTGCCGGGGAGTTCTTCCCGCGCTGCTTTTTTTGACCAGTCTGGTGGGGAGCTTTCTCCTGGCTGGATTTTCCGACACGAACGCAAAGCGCTCGCTACGCGAGATCGCCGTCGGTCAAAATTCTCGATCCGATAACCTGATTCTGAACCTCGTCGATAGCTTTAAATTCCCCCGAAATACGACTCCCCGGCTATTGGAAACCGTGGGATTATTTATCGCTGGAATTCTCTTCTGTATCGCGATCGATCGCTGGTTCAAGCGCTCGACCCCCTCCGATATCACTCCCCTCGCCAAACAAGCGCGGCGGTTAGGAACTCTCAAGATCGGCTATCCCGAGGGCATGACTAATCTGGAAGTTCTCCGCGCCCAGGCCTTTCTGGAAAGACGCTTAAAACCCTTTGGGGTGACGGTAACGTGGACGAGTTTTCTGGCCGCTTCCTCTCTGATCGAGGCCTTGAGCAACGGAACGATCGACTTCTGCGGTGGTGGCGGTACGGCGAGTATTTTCTCCCAAGCGGCCGAACACGTCTTCGTCCGGGTAGCCAAGGAAAAATATACCGCCCCGAAAGGTCAGGCGATCCTCGTGCCTGAAGATTCGCCAATAGAGACGTTGGCGGATTTAAAAGGCAAAAGAATCGCCTTTGATCGAGGTTCGAGCGCCCATTATGTCCTCATCCGCGCCCTGATGAGAGTGAATCTAGAATTAAGCGATATCGAACCGGTGTATGCGACTCAACCGGAAGCGCTGGTGCTTTTCCGTCGCGGTGAGATCGACGCTTGGGTGGTCTGGGTTCCCTATTCTCCCACGGAGACGCGCACCTATCCGGGAAGATCGTTGGCCGATCTAGGGGGTATCTTTGGGGAAAACGCCTCTCTAGAAGTGCCGACCTATTATTATGCAGTTCCCGAATTGGTGCGGGATTATCCCGATGTACTGAAGGTGATTTTAGAAGAAGTGAACGAGGCAGGTGCCTGGGCGAAACAACAGGAGTTAGAGGCGACGAGACGCTTGGCAGCTCACCATGAGATCGATCCAGCGATCATCACTAATCTTGAACAACGGGCCTCTGAACGTGCCATTATCCCGATCGACGATCGCTCTCTGACGGCCCTACAACACCAAGCTAATATCTTCCGAGACCTGAAGCTGATCCCCCATCGAGTCAATGTGCGCGACGGAACCTACACCCTACAGACGAAACAAAATTGGACCTATTAATACTAAATCCGTTGAGTATAGGCTACATATCAGGATAGGCAAGAGGCAAGAGGCAAAAGGAGGAATAAATAATCAGTTTTTAATAACAGGATTTAGGATTACTTTTTACTGTTTACTGTTCACTGAAAATACTCCCCACACCCTGCCTCCAGGAAAAACTTTTTCCACATACCCTAACTAACTCAACGCTTCAAAATAATCGCGAATTTGATGACGTCGCCCGGATTGACGCAGTTTTTGCAACGCTTTCAACTCAATTTTTCGCACCCTTTCCCCGGATAATTCCAAGATGCGACCGATATCAGCCAAGGAATGGGATTTACCATCGAGAAAACCATAGCGCCATTCAATCACTTCTCGTTCGCGAGTGGTTAAATCTGCCAATAGTTCTCTCATATCTCTTTGCAAAGATTCATAGGCAAGACGATTTTCTGAAGACACTTCTTCAGTTTCCAAAAGGTCTATTAATTCCGTATCTTTTTCCTTACCCACTTTTATTTCTAAGGAAACCGAACGCGGCACTGTCATCAACAATTCCCGCACAGTTTCAGGAGTCATCCCTAACTCTTGGGCAATTTCCTCTACGGTCGCAGTACGACCGCGCATTTGTGAGATTTTCCGTTGTGCTTTCCTAATTCTGTTGAGTTTTTCGGTAATACTCACCGGTAAGCGAATAATCCGGCTTTGAGTCGCGATCTCGCGTAGCGAGCGCGTTGCGACCGCCCTCGTAATTCCTTGACGGATCCACCAGTAGGCATAGGTAGTAAAATGATAGCCTTTGGTGGGGTCAAATTTCTTGACGGCGCATTCTAAACCTAGGGTTCCCTCTTGAATCAAATCCAATAATTCTAAACCGCGATTCTGATATTTTTTGGCCACCGACACCACCCTTCGACTTCTCTCAGGGTCAACCAGACGTAAATTGGCCTTGATCATCTGTTCTTTGGCACAGGTACCAAGGGCGATAATTTCTTCCAATTCTTCCACTTCTAAGCCCGCTAGATGCGCCCAACGCTGTTTTCCCGCTTTCAAAGCATTTTTTAACTCAGACACGGTGATTTGGGCAGTTTCTGCCCAACGTTCCAGGGAGAGAGGATGGGCTGATCGAGTTGACCCTGAGAGAAGCCGAAGGGCGGTCAGTCGATCACAAATCTTAATTAACTTGACAAATTGCTGTATTTGTGCATCACCTTGTTTAAGGGCAGTGGCGCGCAATTTCAGTAAAGACAGATGACGCTGCACCCGTTGCGCTTGTTCAACTTCTTCGTCCCGTTTGAGTAGAGGCACTCTGCCAATGTCTTGTAGGTATAAACGGACTAAATCGGTAGTTGTACGGTTGCTGTAGCTTTTTTGGGGACTAGATACTAAATTATCTTCTAAATCACTGCCGAGAAAATCTTCATCTAGGTCGATCGAGTTTTCCTTCAATTTTAGGACAGAAAAAGAGGGGGAGATAAATTCAGTTTCGAGCGTTGACCCTGAGAGAAACCGAAGGGTCGAGGGATTAATTGCAGACATGGTGGCTTCTCTACGGGCGACTGTGATAGGAATTAGAAACTTCTAAATCGTTCACCGTAGTCATGGTTTTCCCCCTTGAGCGCGGAAATGATGCAGTCGGGAAAATTTTTTTTCAAAAGCATTGATCTTTAAACCGAGAAGTTACACCAAGTCTGGGGTTTACCTTCTTGGCCCAACTTCTCAAATTAATGATTGATTTAGAAGTAATTTCCCCTACAGCCTTATTCCTATCTATTCCTGATTTTCCAGATAATTACAGATTTGTTCTAGTTTAGCCAGGGCTTTTCCCGACTGTAAAGATTGTTCTGCTTGCTGGAAGCCGGTGGGGATATCTGGGGCAATTCCACAGCGCCAAAGATAAAAACCACCGTTAAAAATTGCCGCATCGGTTAATTCATTATTTTCTCCGGCTAATAAACCCTTTAATTTAGCGGTGAGCAATTCTAAAGATTCCAGGGGATAATCCGAGGGACAGAAGCCATAATCGCGAGGATTTAAGAAAAATCGCTGAAAGGAAGGAGGATCGGTGGGATTTCCAAAACCGATAATCGCCGTCCGATTACAGGCTAAATCACAACTCCCCTCTAATCCTTTCACGGTGGTGAAGTGAGAGATATTTCTCAGGGCAAAAGTTTCGCGAAAACGATCTTCGGTGGGGGGATGAACAAAACCCGATATCTGATGAATATTACCCACAAAAGGCGACCAGATTAACTCTACCGTAGCCATAGGCGGACGTTTACCGATTTGCTCCCGATAGGGAATAAAATTCTGTACTAGGGGAAAATGGCGCGGAATATAGAAAAAAGTCAATCCTGTGGTGATTAAACAGTCTTTCACTGTTGCTAAGGATAATTGACTAAAATCTGCTCCTAATTGCTGCCAGATTTCTCTGAGGGAAATACCGTATTTAGTCGGCATTCGATCGCCCCCGTGCAGGACTACGGGAACCCCCGCCAACCCTAAGATTAAAGTAGTGATCGGAGTAACCGGGGCAGTGCGAGAGCGTCCATCGTAGGGATTGCCAAAAATAGTGATCGGATGCTGAAAAGAGGCTGATTCTAGGGTTATTTGCGGACCAAGCTCGGCGTAGGCATCAAGCATTCCCGCTAACTCATCGCTGGTGGGGCGTTTAATGCGATGGGCAATCATAAAAGCACCGATTTGGGCTGGGGTTGCCTCTTGGGTTAACATCATCTTGGTGGCCATTGCCGCTTCGGGACGGGTTAAATTTTTGCCCGTATGGGTGCCACTACCGATCGCTTTTAATAATTCTCGAAAAGTATCGCTCATCTCAAGGAAGAAAATAAAAAGTAAATGGGATTGATTGGGATTGCTAAGGCTGGAAGTGGTGATTTTCTAGGTTTTTAATCATACTTTGCTTCATTTGCCGCACTAATTGACAAAAATGAGCGATCGGGGGGATCTGTAGGCGATCGCTGGTGGTGACAAGGACTACCTGACGGGTGAGACGATGACTAAATTTACCATTATTAAGATGGGGATTTTCGCTACTAGGGGAAGCAAGAGCTTGCCCTGAGCCAAGTCGAAGGGGACGAATGGCGAGGGTGGCATCGCTACGAGCCTCCATCAGGGCAGATTGGGGCAGAAGAGCGATAATATTACCCTGACGCACCACACCGCGAAAAGCATCGAGGGTGTTTAATTCCATGACGGTTTTCAGGTGGGCATCCTGACGGGAAAACCATTCTTGTACTAATCTTTGCATTCCGTAGCCATCTTTGAAAACCACTTGCGGATAGGGGATTAATTCTGACCATGGCACTTCTTTGTATTGGGCGAGGGGATGATTAGCGGCCATGAGAATTTCGATCGCTTCTTCGTATAATATTTCTACCACCATCTCTGGGCTAGAGGTGAGAAAACGATTATTCATTACCAACGCCAGATCTACTAAACCATCCCGCAGCACTTTTAAGGCGCGATCGCTGCCTAGGGCTGTAACTCTTAACTGAACTTCTGGGTATTCAGCACAGAATTTCGGCAAAATCGGCGGTAAATAGTGGGCGCAGACGGAATGAATCGCCGCCACGCACAATTCTGGCTGTTTTCCTGCCTGTAGGTCAGTGATTTCCCTGTGAATATTCGTCCATTCTTGACAAATCCGTTTCGCCCGGGGCAGTAATTTCTCGCCGGCAATGGTTAATTTTGCTTGGGCGGTACGATGGAAAAGAGGTAACCCCAAATCGGTTTCTAGGGATTGAATCTGGCGGCTGATAGTCGATTGGGTGACTCCACACTGGCGCGCGGCTTGACCGAAATTGCCTGTATCGGCTACGGCTAAAAAGGCTTGCAATTGCTCGATCCGCATTCTTTCTGGTTTTAATTACATTCCGTCATGACCTTATGACAATAACGAATTTTATTCTGACTTTTGGTAGAAATTGCTACCGTTTTCTCAGTTATCAGTTATTTTAGCGGTCAGCCTTGAACTACTTCTCGCTCATAATTGGGCTGTTGAACTGTCTTTTTTCTGGCAGATTCAACAATCCTGATTTCATCAGAATATTTTCTACCTTGCTAGGGATTACTAGGGATGTAATCTGGGATAAAGTTAAGTAGGTAGGTGTTAAAAGTTGTCAGATACCCCCCTTATCAAGGGGGGATCCCCCCGCCTATCGGCACCCCCCTTATTAAGGGGGGCGGGGGGGATCGAACCTAAAATCCATTTTTAATTTAATTATAACCAGCTACTTAAAATAGATGCAATAAACCAGATTGAGTCTGAGGAAAAATCAAAAATGCAATTTATTCAGACTAAAGCCAAAATCAAAGATGGACAATTAATTATCGAGCAATACCATCAAGATTTGCCAACAGACACAGAGGTTGAACTTGTTATTATTGTCCCCGATAAAAACAAACAAGTTGAGTTTGAACAAGCGCGTACTAATATGCAAGCTGCATTTAAAGAAGCAGGTATCGAAACTCAGGAACAGATTTTAGAGCTTATTCGTGAAGTTAAGCAAGAACTGTTTCAGGAGCGTTATAAATGGTGAGAATTTTTTTAGATACAAATATCTACATTATTGGTCAATTAAAACCTCTTTCACCAGCATAACAAATCCTTAAATGGTTAGGATATTATACTCCTAATAATCAATCTTCAATAAAACACAACTATTATCTTTAAGTTGATAGATAACAGGATGGCCACTACTTTTGCCCTATTGAATATCGCTGTTTTTGAGGCGAACTTTAAAGACAGTGTAACCCGTTTCTGGGATTTGATCGCCGATGAACTTGCCTATCTCAAGGTGATCAATTAGGGTTTGTAGGTTAGTACAAATGCTAAGATAGCGTTGGGCGGGGATGGGAAGTCGATCCTTGAATTGATCAGAGAAAAGGAGTTTAAAGGATGAAAATGACTTATCTGGAAGCCACTGCCAAATTTTACAGCGAAGTAGCCCAAACTCCCGAAGTGGGGCTATGTTGTGTCCAGGGCAGTCCTTTGCAACTGCCGGGGTTAAAAATCCCCGCCATTATGCAGGAGATGAACTATGGTTGTGGCACGACGGTGCAGGTTAATGAATTGGGCAATTCTCCCAGGGTTTTGTATGTGGGTGTGGGTGGTGGTTTAGAAGCACTGCAATTCGCCTATTTTTCCCGTCGTCCGGGGGGAGTGATTGCGGTGGATCCAGTGCCGGAAATGCGTTGGGCAGCCCAAAGAAATCTCGGCGAAGCACTGCTGGAAAATCCCTGGTTTAGTCTCGATTTTGTGGAAATTAGAGATGGTTCTGCCTTTGAATTGCCGGTGGAGGATGCCTCCGTCGATGTGGTGGCGCAGAATTGTCTTTTTAATATCTTTAAACCAGCCGATTTACAGTTAGCTTTACGCGAAGCTTTTCGCGTCTTAAAACTGGGAGGACGTTTACTAGATATCATCTAAAACATCGCTGTGTGATAGGTCGAAACTTTGGTCAAGCATATTTTTTCTCCTTAAGTGCTTCAGATGCGAGGTCAGGGGTTGGTTCCTAACTGTCGATACTTATTTCTGAGGAGTTGGGGGTTATTTCGATATCTGCCCCCGCCTTACCGTCGATTTAGTCTCGCTCACGGCAAAATTCATCTCTGCCAAGGTCGGGGACGACTCTTGACTATCATTGCCACTCACGCTTGAGACT
>NZ_JADBTR010000007.1:0-29089 GCF_020246065.1 Microcystis sp. M144S2 | reverse complement strand
TAGGAAAGCATGGGGATGAAGGTATGATAGCGAGATATGTAAAAGAACAAGATAAAGAATACCTGCAGCTACACCAAAATCTACAATTGAGTCTATTTTGATTCTGATACCCCGTCCGCTTGCGGCGGGGTAGTTCATTTCGGCATATAAATCACCACGACTACGGATTATAGTAATCATAGCAATTATCGTCGATTGGGTTGACCCAAGGAAACCCAACAAAAAGATTCAGACGGATTTAGGTGTTGGGTGTTGGGTTTCGCTTTCCCTGAGAATTGAGAGGTTTTCCTTAACATATTTATTCGCTCAACCCAACCTACGAAACTACTGATTAACATAATTTTTTAGTTCAGGATGTGCTAATAATTTTTGAACATCAGCAAAAATTTTGTTTGTCCGTAAAATCTTTTTGAGGAAATCAATATTGGCAAGTTGAGAATTAATACTTAAAGCACTTTCAGCGAGTTTTAATGCTTTATCTTTTTCGCCTTGATGATAAAAAGCAACGGCTAAAGCTAATTGAATTTCGGCTGATTGATTGTTAATTATTAGTGCTTTTTCCCATTGTTTAATTGCTTCACTTATTGACCCTTGTTCATACTTAACTAAGCCGATGCCCATCATAGCAAACCAAGCATTTTTGTTAATTTTAATAGCTTTGTTGTAATCAGAGAGGGCTAATTCGTATTTTTGTTGGAGATAGTAAAGATTCCCCCGATTGTTGTAAGCCTCAACTAAATTAGGATTAATTTCAATAGCTTTGTTGAAGTCAGCTAAAGCTAATTCGTCTTTTTGTTGGTAATAGTAAATACCCCCCCGACCTAAGTAAGCCTCAGCTAAATTAGGATTAATGTCAAGAGCTTTGTTGTAGTCAGCTAAAGCTAATTCGTATTTTTGTTGGAGATAGTAAAGATTCCCCCGATTGCTGTAAGCCATAGCTAACTTAGAATCAAGTTCAATAGCTTTGTTCCAGTCAGCTAAAGCTAATTCGTATTTTTGTTGGTTATAGTAAATACTCCCCCGATTGTTGTAAGCATTAGCATAATTAGGATTAATGTCAATGGCTTTGTTGTAGTCAGCTAAAGCTAATTCGTATTTTTTTTGGTAATAGTAAAGCTCCCCCCGACCAAAGTAAGCCATAGCATAATTAGGATTAATTTCAAGAGCTTTGTTGAAGTCAGCTAAAGCTAATTCGTATTTTTGTTGGAGAAGGTAAATACCCCCCCGACCTAAGTAAGCCTCAGCTAAATTAGGATTAATTTCAAGAGCTTTGCTGTAGTCAGCTAAAGCTAATTCGTATTTTTGTTGGAGACTGTAAATACTCCCCCGACCTAAGTAAGCCTCAGCTAAATTAGGATTAATTTCAAGAGCTTTGCTGTAGTCAGCTAAAGCTAATTCGTATTTTTGTTGGAGACTGTAAATACCCCCCCGACCTAAGTAAGCCAGAGCCAAATTACGATTAAGTTCAATAGCTTTGTTCCAGTCAGCTAAAGCTAGTTCGTATTTTTGTTGGAGAAGGTAAAGAAGCCCCCGATTGTTGTAAGCCACAGCATAATTAGGATTAATGTCAATGGCTTTGCTGTAGTCAGAGAGGGCTAAATCGTATTTCTGCAAGTCTTTGTAAAGATTCCCCCGATTGTTGTACGTCTCAGCATAATTAGGATTAATGTCAATAGCTTTGCTGTAGTCAGAGAGGGCTAAATCGTATTTTTTTTGGTTAAAGTAAAGAAGCCCCCGATTGTTGTAAGCCACAGCATAATTAGGATTAATGTCAATGGCTTTGGTGTAGTCAGAGAGGGCTAAAATGTCAATGGCTTTGGTGTAGTCAGAGAGGGCTAAATCGTATTTCTGCAAGTCTTTGTAAAGATTCCCCCGATTGTTGTACGTCTCAGCATAATTAGGATTAATGTCAATGGCTTTGCTGTAGTCAGAGAGGGCTAAATCGTATTTCTGCAAGTCAGAGTAAAGATTCCCCCGATTGTAGTAAGCCTTAGCATCATTAGGATTAATGTCAATGGCTTTGCTGTAGTCAGAGAGGGCTAAATCGTATTTCTGCAAGTTATAGTAAAGATTCCCCCGATTGTAGTAAGCCACAGCATCATTAGGATTAATGTCAATAGCTTTGCTGTAGTCAGCTAAAGCTAATTCGTATTTTTTTTGGTCAGAGTAAAGATTCCCCCGATTGTTGTAAGCGTTAGCATAATTAGGATTAATTTTAATGGCTTTGTTCCAGTCAGAGAGGGCTAAATCGTATTTCTGCAAGTTATAGTAAAGATTCCCCCGATTGCCATACCAAGCAGCACGGGGAGCGAGATCAATTGCCTGAGTAATCGCCGCTAATCCCTCATCATAGCGTTTTAATTGACTTAATACTACATATTTCTCGTTATAGTGATTGGGGTTATTGGGAAACAGAGAAATCGCCTGATTAATCACCGTTAAGGCTTGCTCATAATTTTCTAAATAGCGATAAACAACACTTTGCTTTTGTAAAATACTACTGTGAAAGTTCTTTAAATCTTCCCGTTTAGGTAAGGTATTAATCGCTTGTTGCAAAGCTTCTATAGCTGTTTGATATTTACCTAAATAACCTAACGCCAATCCCTTCCCATACCAGGCTAAATAGACATTCTTGGGGTCATTTTGCTTAATCGCTTCATCAAAGGCTTTAATTGCTTCCTCATGCCTCCGTAACCGCCATAATTGTCCTCCCCTTTGTATCCAAATATCCGCCTTCGCATTGGTATTAGGGACAATAACACCAGTAATCGCTTGAATAATTTCTTGTTGTTGTTGCGGACTAACTTGGGGTTGAGCAGTGGTTAATAATTGCGGTTTTACCTTCAATCTTTCTTGCAATCCGATAAAAGTGCTAATGGGAATCCCTAAACTAAACCCTAGCTGAATTTTCCCTACCCCTGCTGTTTCCGAACTTCCATGAATCCCTATTACTCTCCCCTGAGAGTCTAAGACTGCACCGCCACTCATGCCCCCAAATGTGATGCTGGTATAAACTAATTCATAGCCTCCGGTTAAAGAAGCAACACTTTGTAATGTTCCTCCTTGTTCATTGCTTAAGTCACTTTGGCGGGTTTGTAGTAATCCCCCTTCTTTATCGTGAATTGTACCGCCACTAAACAACCATTTCGAGGGATTGTCGCCAATTTTGGGGAAGCCTGCGGCAAAAACAAAATCACCGGTATTTGGGTTATAATTCGCTATTTCCGCAACGGGATAATTGTCCAGGCTTTCAAACTGAAAAACTGCTAAATCTACCCCTTTCTGCCGGATGATGGTGCTTTTCTCGATGTTTCGAGTTTTGCCGTCGCTGGTGACGACGGTGTAGGTGTAATCAGCACAGCTGGCGGTGCGTGCCATTTCTCCGCAAAGGACGTGATCGGCGGTTAGGACGGTGTAAATATTCCCTTCTTTAGCGATAATTACGCCACTTCCATTGGCAATTACGCCACTTCCATTGGCTTTACTGCTACTATCAATCCGCACGGTGAAACCCTTGGCTTTTGTTTCTAATTCGGCGATATAGTCAGTAGGGGCGGTGGTTTCTATATCGGGGTTCACCTGCGGTAGGGGTAGGTTATAGGCGCTGAGGATTTCGGGACGGATGTAGGTTAATAGGGTATTGATAGAAATGCCCCAATTAACCGCTCTCATCTGTTGGATTTCTGCGTCTGTGGGTTTTGTGCCGTCTTCGTAGATGTAGTTAGAGAGAATCGGATGGGCCGATCGCCCGTTAAGGCCGATTAACTCCCCCTCGACAAAAATGCCGCCGCCACTCATTCCCTGCACGATATCGCCACTATAACCGACGCTGTAGCCATCCCGGAGGGGTCGATCGCTCACCTGTTCGAGGGTTCCCTTTGTCGTCCGATACTGTCCCGTTTCGGCAACATATCCCGCGGCCACCACTTCTAAACCGATGCTGTTTTGATTGATGGTAAACTTCGCGATGGTGGCGATCGAATAGTCCCGGGTATCGCTAAACTCCAGCAGAGCGAGATCTTGATTCTCCGATAGGGAATTGGGGACAATGCGGGCCGCACGGCTGTGGCCGTCGTAAGTTTGTACCTGTAGGGTTTTCGTGTTGCGGGTAACGTGGGCGTTGGTTAGGATAAGGTAATTATCGCCTTTTTTAGCGATAATCGTCCCCGATCCCCGATTTGTCTCGCTAGTAATCTTAACGGTGACTCGTTGTAGGAATTGCTCCTCGGTAAGCTCCCGATCGCCCTGTGCCGTCAGAATGGGATGATTAGAAATATTTCCGGCAGCCGGGGTGATAAGGGTTAACCCGGGTTGAGGCAGTAGGGAGAAAAGAAGGATGAGGGCGATCGAAGGTTTGATCATGGCTGTTACCTAGAGTTTGCTGAATAAATGTGAAATGTAGGCAAGGTAAGAGTTTTGTCGTTTTTCTCGTGAAATAGGTGCAAGATTTTGAGAGAATCGTGCTTCAAAACCTTGCGTCTTCATCGGCCCGGGTCCTGTAGGGGCGAAGCATTCGGGCAATAACCTATCGGTGAAACCGGAGATTTTCTATCCGAATGCTTCGCCCGTACTTTTTCAGCAAGCCTTACCTAGCTATTTTAAGTAGTAAGAACGAAGAAAAAAGAAGATACCGGAGGTGGTGAGAAGTGCGATCGCTGGGGGAATAATCGGAACCCAGAGACCGAAATAACTAAAGAGAAGCCAACCGATACCAGTAAGGGAAATCACAGCGATCGCCACTGTCAAAAGTATCGTTTTTACCCGAAGAAAACGCCACGTTAATAATCCCCCCACCAGGGACCAACCCAACACCCAGAAAGCCTCCTGTAGGGGATTCCAGAAAGCGATCGAGGTACGTTTTCCTTCCATTGTATCGAGAATTTGACTGACCGCGTGCGCGTGCAAATAAACCCCCGGAATTGCTTCCGATGGGTTGCGACTAAAGGGGGTTAAAAAATCATCGATCCCGGGTTCTGTTACTCCAATCAGGACAATTTTTTCCCGGACTGATTCGGAATTAAAACGCGGATCTAAAACCTGTCGGAGAGATTTTTTCGGGGCAATTTTGATGATTGCATCGATGCCATTATCGGCGATTCGACGGTAAGCGAGCATAACTTGACGGCCGGATCGGGTATCGGATTGACTGGTTCTATAGGGGCCGCGGTTGGATTGTAGCCAGTCACCGAGATGAGTATCCCCGATATTAATTTCTAGAATTCCCCGCTGCAGTTTATT
Source organism: Microcystis sp. M144S2 (assembly GCF_020246065.1). NCBI lineage: Bacteria > Bacillati > Cyanobacteriota > Cyanophyceae > Chroococcales > Microcystaceae > Microcystis > Microcystis sp. M144S2. Next base: position 23,851 of record NZ_JADBTR010000007.1, on the reverse strand, counting down.
GCAGTCAAAATCTTGATTCTGGGATTCTAGATATCGTTTGGCAATTAGGAGACTAAAACTAGGAGCATAATCTTTAAAATTACAGGACATTGAGTCAACTTTGGCCAAAGAATCCGGGGGAAGACAGGGAGAGGTGCGATCGAGTTTTGCCTGATATAAAAAACGACGAATTCGGGGAACTCCGGCAATGGTTTCGTCTGGGACTATGTTACTAAAACCACTCTGATTTTTTGGCAGTTCCGGTGGTGGGGGAAATCCGTCCGGTTGCGGGTAATTATTAAACTTACAAATCGAGATAAAATTAGGAGTATTTTGTAATTGTTTGGCTAGGGGTGGATAATCTTGACTGGCAGCGATGGGACGGAGGATATCTAAGGCGATAATTTGCGGTTCGTAGGGCAGTAATTTATTTAAAAGCTGCGATAATGCTTCTCCTGCGAGGGAACGTTTTTGATCGCTTCCTGGTATTGTTGGTCTTTTCATACCCATGCGATCTTGATAGGCCCAATCTTGGCGATCAATGGTAATAATTAATAATCTTTCATCGGGTTTATCTTTGGGTTTTAGTTGCATCAGACGATCATAAATATTTAATTCTAAGGGTTCTAAAATTCCTGTTTCTCTTATTGCTAAGACTGTCATCGTTACGGCTAAACCTAAACCGAAAGTTAGAGCGAATCGTCGCCAATTTTGTTGTTTTTGAGGGGAGTTACTGAAACTATGCCAAGTGGGGGGTTCTTCGGTGGGATTGGGGCAAACTACGGGCAGCCAACTGGCACAGGGATAGTCTTTTTCCCAGTCATCGTGGAGATTTTTTTGGGCTTCATGTACGGCGCTATAGAGAGATTTATTATTGGTAAAAGCGGTTAAAAAGTATTGCAGAAATTTGGGAGAAACGGGATCGGGTAATTTCTCGCGCATAAAGATTAGATGGGGTAATGCCATACCTTTTTCCCGGGATAGTTGTTGTGCCAAACCGATACCATCACAGGAGTTAAATATCGCTAACTTTAACCCGTTTTTAGTGGCTTCTCCCAGGGAAAAGCTAAAATCAGCTATCTTTAATTTATGAGTTTCTGTTAGTTGAATTTCGCAATCTTGCCCATCTTCTGTACTGGCACTATGACCGCTAAAAAAGAGAATATTCCAAGTTTCTTGACGCAATAACTGATTTAATTTTTGCGGGTGAGGGGCTTTTTCCCAGATAATTTCTGCTCCTGCTTTTCCCGCAATATCGTCTAAAGTTTTGCGATCTTCTTCGAGAAATCTTAAGTCGGTGGCATAGCCTAAAATGGCTAAAATCCGAATTTTTTCATGATTTTTTAATTGTCTGGTTAAGGTATCGTATTCCGAGACAATAATGGCTATATCTGCGCCAGTATTTTGGAGGATTTCCCATTTTTCCCAGGGGAATCTTTGCAGCCAAATATTATCGGTTTGTAACCAGATACGAAAGTTATTGCCAGAGCGCAGAATTGCGGTTTTGATCGGTTCAAATTCTGGGCTATTATTCAACCATTTGTTTAAGTTATCCTCAAATAATTTGGCTTTTTCTTGGCAGTTTTTAAAAACTAAACTCTGCTGAGAACTATTGGTAATTTGTTGGGGATTGCTATCTTTTAAGACTTTAAAAAATCCCTCTAATTCACTATAGTGACGTTGCCATTGACGGTAAAAAGTTAATAACTCTAAATTAGCTGGTAGCCTTGCTTTGATCACAGTTTGGGGACGAGAATTAAGATCGGGACGAATTTCTAATTTTACTTTAAATCCCCGATCAAATGTGCCATCTAGTTCGAGAGTTAAGAGTTTAATCATTAAGTTTTTCCTCGCTTATACTTGTAAATATTCGGTGACTCTTGCCGATTCTAAGGCCACTTCAATGAAGAATTTATCCCCCAATTCAGCATCAAATCGATAACGAATAAATTCATCGTTATCTGTGGCAATTACTTCTCGAAAAACCTGACCAGTTTCGGTGAGAATAGTTAATTTTAAATGGGGGGGTAAAGTGCTTGTTTCTCCGGTGGGGTAAACAGTCGCTTGTAGGCTAAATACTTCTTCAGTTTTAGCGATAGTAATCATCAAAGCGAGGGAATTTCCCAGTAATTCTATTCCTAAATCTTTGATGCGTTTAATTTCTGTATTTTTGAAAGCTGGAACCAGTGACAGTGAGCTAAAATCGAGGATACTTTGCCAATCAATGGGGAAATTATCAGTAAACCAATTGGTTAACTTGACGGGGGATTTTTGCCGACGGGTAATTAAAATTTTTCTCCAGTTACTATTGACGATAACTGCTGCCCATTCCTGAAAAGCAACGGCTTTTCTGGGAAAGATTAACTGAGGATTAGCTAAGATGTCTAGCAAGGTTGTCAATCTATCTAAAGATAGTTTTTCTTCCATCTTTTCCCGTTCAATCTTAACTGCTTGTAATTGATACTCTCCCCATAAATCCAAAGAATCTGATCCTGATTGCAGTTGATTTCTCGGTAGAGAGTAGTTAAGATTACGCTTAATATATTGTCCTTTTTCCTTAATATCTTTATAGGTAGTATAACCCCAAATTCTTAGATGACTTTCGGCAGTGTTTACCTGTACCGCTAGATAATAATCACCAATTAATTGAGGAATATCTACCCATTCTTGAGGAATTTCGATCGCTTCTAGATCCAGAGTTTCGCTGGCAATAAATATTACTGACTTTTCGCCTAATTTAACGGTAAAACCATTAACTCCTAGTTGCCAGAAATCCTCTTGATTTTCTACTAAACTAACCCCAGGCATCCCTGACTGTAGATAGTTAAAAATAACTTGTTGACAGAGATAATTAACATAAAATCTCTGACGAATACTGGCATCAGTAAAACTGGCACTTTTTGCCCAACTTATCTCTTGAATATCTGCGGGTATTTCTAGCCAAATGCTATCAGGAGTTAGTTCTAACCAATCATTAACCATAATTAATCCTCCTGAGTTGTTGCGCTGGTTTGATAGTAGTATGTTAGCCATGGTTCTATTGCCTTACTAATAACTTCTCTATCGGGAGACTGGAAAGAAATATGCAGGTTTTCGCTGGCCCAGGGTAAAAACTTTTTAGCGAGGTGACGATAAACTTTATCCAGTTCCCTAGAAACCTGATATTGTTTGATAACCACCGTGGTGATTTCTGTAATCTTAGCGGCAATTGCCACTTGTCCCAACCCTGAACCATAAGTCATCTCTAGAATTAACTGAATTTGCGGATGCAGTTTTGCCTGTTGCGGCTGCTGACAAATCTGTTGAATTTCTGCGCGTAACCAAGCTAGAATTTTTTGGTGGTTTTGTTGCGACTCGCGAAAATTTTCCGCCGCTTCTAATTGCTGCCAAGGGTTATTATGGAGAGTATCTTCGATCATTTCTTCCCTCGTGCTACTTTCCTCACCCCCTAAAGGTTGCTGTAGAGAAATTGTTTTTCCTTGGGGAAATAAATAATCAGAAATAGCTTGTCCCGCATCCTTTAACCATCGGGTAATTGTCGCAGAATTGATTTTGATGGTAGAGTGGCTATCCGAGTTATAAGCAGCGGCGATTTTTTGCCAGATTTCTGGACTAGGTTCCTGAATTTTACCATCGGTTTTTATTTTTGCCTGGGCATAAATTTCTTTATAGTAATCCCAAGCTAAAAGGTAATTTTCGAGAGTTTCCCCCACTAATCCCCTCGCTAGGAGAGCTTGGCTGAGACGCGCTCCGGTAGAATTAAGTAGTAGGCTCCAAGTATTATGGCCGAATGCTTGACTAATCTGACGGATGCGATCGATTAAGCGATATTTAATCCTCTGATTGGCAAAATTATCGAAGCGAGTGGAGAATAAAGGCTTAAAGTCAGCTAAGATAGCCTCAAAATCAAGAATTCCTTCGTTAAAGTAGTCTTCGATCTGATAATCCAGTTTAGCTTGATATTTTTGATAGATTTCGGCAGCAGCCCAGTAGCAAGGTTCCTGCAAATAAGCGTATAAATGCCCACGACAAAGATGATTTTTGGAACCGTGATTCTGATACTGTTGGTGAAAGAATAGAGACCAATAATCCTCGGACTCGACATTAGGATCGATTTGGCCATAGCTTTCCATGTTACGACGCAAACGCCGATCGCAATTCCATTCTGTCCTATTTTGCTGCAAAACTAAAAAGCAACAAAACTTCTCCAGCAAAGTCTCTCGTTTTTTCATCTAGCTAGTCCCCGTGGAGGTCAACTAAACTCTCTATCGTTCCACTTCCAGCTTTTATGCAGTATTTTGGCATTTTGTTACAAATTGATCATACTCGGTCGAGGAGAGTCACATTGACATACTCCCCCACCCCCAACAGCTAACCCCGATGGAGGACTACGAGGGGCATCTTTTAAAAAAACCTGTCCACTGTTCCTGAGAAACGTTAACATAAGTTAACAACCCCTTAACAACCGATAAGATCATCCCCAATTTATCAGGAGTTCGACAGCGTGAACAAAAACGGTAATAACAAAAAATGGCGCAATGCGGGACTATATGCCCTATTGTTAATCGTAGTCCTTGCCTTGGCCTCAGCTTTCTTCGATCGCCAGCCAGCAGTGCAACAGACTTGGAAGTATAGTGAATTTTTACAGGAAGTGCGGGAAGGTAAAGTGGAAACCGTGCGCTTAAGTGCCGACCGGCAACGGGCGATCGTACCCACCCAAGATGGTGCAAATGTATTAGTTAACCTGCCCAACGATCCGCAATTAATCAACATCTTGGCAGAAAATAACGTTGATATTTCCGTACTGCCCCAAAGAGAAGAAGGAGTATGGGTAAGAGCTTTCAGTAGCCTCTTTTTCCCGATTTTACTTCTTGTTGGTCTATTTTTCTTGCTCCGTCGCGCCCAAAGTGGTCCCGGTTCCCAAGCGATGAACTTCGGCAAATCGAAAGCAAGGGTACAGATGGAACCCCAAACCCAGGTTACTTTCGGTGATGTGGCCGGGATTGAAGGGGCAAAATTAGAATTAAACGAAGTGGTGGACTTCCTGAAAAATGCCGATCGCTTCACGGCAATTGGGGCAAAAATCCCCAAAGGAGTCCTTTTAGTCGGTCCTCCGGGGACAGGTAAAACCCTACTCGCTCGCGCAGTAGCTGGAGAAGCAGGAGTCCCGTTTTTTAGCATTTCCGGTTCGGAATTCGTGGAAATGTTCGTCGGGGTGGGTGCGTCTCGCGTCCGCGACCTATTTGAACAAGCGAAAGCGAATGCACCTTGTATCGTCTTTATCGATGAGATTGATGCTGTCGGTCGTCAACGGGGTGCCGGTTTAGGGGGTGGTAACGATGAACGGGAACAAACCCTCAACCAATTATTAACGGAAATGGACGGTTTTGAAGGTAATACAGGTATTATCATTATCGCCGCCACTAACCGTCCTGATGTATTGGATGCCGCTTTATTACGTCCGGGTCGTTTCGATCGCCAAGTAGTGGTGGATCGTCCCGATTACGCTGGCCGTAAGGAAATCCTTAATGTCCACTCCAGAGGCAAAACTTTGGCCCAAGACGTGGATCTCGATAAAATCGCCCGTCGTACCCCCGGTTTTACCGGTGCGGATCTGGCTAATTTGCTCAACGAAGCCGCCATTTTAGCGGCACGTCGCAATTTAACCGAGATTTCTATGGATGAGATCAACGATGCGATCGATCGTGTCCTAGCAGGTCCTGAGAAGAAAAATCGCGTCATGAGTGAAAAACGCAAAACTTTAGTTGCTTACCATGAAGCTGGTCATGCTTTGGTGGGTGCTTTAATGCCGGATTATGATCCTGTCCAGAAAATTAGTATTATTCCTCGCGGTCGCGCTGGGGGTTTAACTTGGTTCACTCCCAGCGAGGATCGCATGGAATCCGGGTTATATTCTCGCGCTTATCTGCAAAATCAGATGGCTGTAGCTTTGGGGGGTCGTTTAGCTGAAGAAATTATCTTCGGTGAGGAGGAAGTAACTACGGGTGCTTCTAATGACCTGCAACAGGTGGCACGAGTAGCGCGGCAAATGGTCACTCGTTTCGGCATGAGCGATCGCCTGGGGCCAGTGGCCTTAGGTCGTCAAAATGGTAATGTTTTCCTAGGTCGTGATATCGCTTCCGATCGAGATTTCTCCGATGAAACTGCGGCAGCTATTGACGAGGAGGTGCGTAACCTAGTGGAACAGGCCTATCGTCGCGCTAAAGAGGTTTTAGTCAATAACCGCGCCATCTTGGACCAGTTAGCACAAATGTTAGTGGAAAAAGAAACCGTGGACGCAGAGGAGTTGCAAAATATCCTCGCTCATAACGATGTGAAAATGGCGGCTTTAGCTTAAGTTTTGTAACATTTTCTTGACAAACAGCATCCTGATGGGTGCTGTTTTTTTTGTTAAACGAAAATTAATGACAAACTTAAGCTGTTAATCAGCTTAACAATAAGTAGGGTTTGCGGCAAAAAGTTTTTCTTGGGGGCAGGGTGTGGGGTGTGGGGTGTAGGGTTTTACCGATTTTGAAGGGGTCAATTACCTAATTTTCAGGGAAAGAGTCCCTGAATTTTCCCCCCGATCACTCCCATATCTGGTACTTTTTGATTTACAAAAACTCTAAAAGTCTTAACCAACAAGGGTTTTACCATTATTCAGCCAGCCCTAAGTAATAGGACAAAATTAACTTTTTAGTTAGGATAGGCAAAAGGCAACAGGCAACAGGCAAGAGGTAGTTAGATATGTGTAATTAATTGTGTCTAGCTACTTACCCTGTTTAAATGGGTCTTAGCTTAACATTCCTGTCTTTTCACTGATTACTGATTACTGATTACTGATTACTGATTACTGATTACTGTTTACTGTCATGTAAAATCGATGACTACTTCCCCTTTCCTCTTGGCTGCATCTCACATTTGCAGAAATACCGACAATCAGCAATTATCAGTGACTCTTAAATTGGTACAAATGTATGAACAACTGCGTGTAAGCATCCCACCGAAAAGCTAATGCGCGGGGGGTTTGGGGGCGGCGCCACGCCCCCAACGGGGGGTTTGGGGGGTAGAACCCCCCAAAAGCTGGGATTGAGTGATAAAATCACAAGTAAGGCCCGATTTTAACCGAGAGTTTCCCCTTAAAAATCCCAACTTGGTAGATTTACGAAAATGAGATGCAGCCTTCCTCTTTACCTATTTTAATTGTTATTTGTGGGGCAACTGCCACAGGAAAATCCAGTTTAGCCCTACAATTGGCCGAAAAGTTTAATTCAGTAATTCTCAGTGCCGATTCCAGACAAATCTATCGAGAATTTAATATTGGTACTGCTAAACCTAGCTTAGAAGAATGTCAGCGGATTCCCCATTATCTAATTGATATTTGTCAGCCTCAAGATAATTTTACCCTAGCACAGTACCAAGAACAAGCTGAGAAGTTAATCAGCACTCTCCACTATTCTCCTCTGTTTTTGGTCGGTGGTACGGGACTTTATATCAAGTCCATTGTCAAAGGTTTAAAAATACCGAGGGTTTCTCCTCAAGCGGATTTAAGACGGCAATTACAAGCTTTAGGACAATCCTATCTTTATCAAATTCTGACCCAGGTAGATGAAGATGCCGCTAAAAAAATTCATCCCCATGATCAGGTAAGGACTTTACGCGCTTTAGAGGTTTTTTATCTGACAGGAAAACCTATCTCTAGTCAGCAGGGAGAAAATCCCCCCACTTATCCAATTTTACAAATTGGTTTAGATTGTTCCCCAGAAAGTTTAGACAAGCGGATCACTGTTCGTACTGATCAAATGATTGCAAAAGGATTAGTAGCAGAGGTGCAGAATTTGGGGGATAAATACGGTTGGGATTTGCCACTTTTGCAGACTTTGGGTTATGCAGAGATTAAGCAATATCTGCTCGGGGAAATTTCTTTAGAACAGGCGATCGATTTAATTATCCTCCATACCCGTCAATTTGCCAAACGTCAGCGCACTTGGTTTCGTGCCGATGCTGGTATTGTCTGGTTTCCCATCGATAAAGAAAATTTATTGGAATTGGTGGAACGAAAAATTATTTTGTTCCTTGAGGGGTTGTCAAGGCCCGATATAAAAACACATCATCCTGATTAACGATTAACCGAAAGTTCTCATTTTGATTCAGTTTATTTAAGTGATAATCAATTAGTTCTGGTGAACTAGACCAACCGGGATGACGGCGATCAAGTAGGATATAATTAAATTGATTTAAATCTAGGGATTGGGAGCCTTCGATCGCTAATTTGATCATTTCTCGATGGGTAAGATGGGGGGCAATTCTAGAAGTAGTCAAGACACTCTCACTGGTGGTAATTTGGGTTAGAGCTTTTTGGGTGGCGGACCAAGTATCGAGGGAATTTAAATACAGTGACCAAAAATAGCCGTATTTAGCTAAGGCAAGAAAGGCAATAGTTGCCCAAGTAATTATCCATTTAGGTTTTTTTAACCAGTTACCATTATGGGCTAAAGTGGCGATAACCGCTAGAAATAAAAAGGGCAAAATTGGCAGGGAATATTGAGTGGTTAAGTTTTTTTGTGGGGCATGATCTGCCAATAAATTTAAAGCGAGTGCGGGAATAGCGGCAATTATTGGGGCAGAATAGCGCCAGGATAAACCCCAAACTAAGGGAATAATTAATAGGATTAGGTATTCTAGATTATTGCCAGTAAAGATTTTTCCCAAGACTAGATCGGGTTTGAGGAAAAGATTAAAGATAATTGCTGGCAAACTATCTCCTAGATAACTATATCGAGAATCGGCCATTTCAACAACTGCCGATTTTCCTGTCAGGAGGGGAATTAATAACTTCGTGGTGATAATAAACCAAAGAATGCCGGTAATCATGGCAATTATTCCGGGGATTTTTTTCTTTTCCCAGAGAAGTAACCAGATACCCATTCCCAACAATGTTAAAGAGAGAATTGCTTTACAACCGAGAATAATAATGATTCCTAGAAAAAATCCCCAGAGATTATTTAATCTTGCGGCCAAAATTGTCCAAAAAATGGCTGGAACTGCGATAACTTCAGGATGAAAATCAAAGAGATTAACATTAAAAATCAGGGGATAGAGCAGATAAACTAAGGCTAATGTATAAGCTTGTTTTTCTTTTAATCCCGCTTGTATTGCCAATTGCCAGAGGGGAAAAGCACCAAGAGAAAGGGAAAAAGCTTGTAAGAAAAGCAGCCAATAAACGCTAGGATAAATTTTATAAAGTAAGGCTATAGGATAGAGAATAAAAGCGATGTGATCGCCTAAAATATGGTAGTCAACAAAAGATATAATCGGTGGTTTACCTTGAGAAATTAGGTAAACTCCCTGATCAAACCAGCCAAGATCGAGAGCGTTAGATTGAAATAAAATATGTCTGATCGTGCTGCAAATAAACAGGATTATTGTAGCGCAACCAATTAACCAAAATATATCTTTTTTTTTGTGCATAATCGTTAATTTTTACTGGGATTTTTCGGGATTATTACGACAATACTGCCAGGTATCTCTAAAATAGGAAGCAACTTCAGTAAACCATGCTTTAAAAATATTTCTGTTCTCACTGGTGACGATAACCCCATTAATAAACTCTTGCCATTGGGGATCATTAGCGGGAAGAATGAAACCATAATAATCGCAATTTAAAGGATTGCGCGGGATAAGTTGATAATCTTTTCCTAGGGATAAACCGAGAATGACAGCTTCTCCAATTAGCAGAATACCATCACTAGCAAAAGCATCTATTCTATTCCTTCTTAAACTTTGGATACCCCGCAGTCTTCCCGTCACTCCTTGAAATTCCTGATAGGTAGCAAGAGGATATTTTTGTCTTAATAATTCTTGAGTGGTGGTATCTCGCAAAACTCCAATACTTATACCTTCTAAGGACGAAGAAAAGTCAAAATTTTTCTGATTATCACTCCGAACTAAAAACTGAGTTCCCGTGACAAAAAAAGGACGAGAAAAACTAACACCATCAGGTATATTTTTTCTGATACTATTAGGACCACACTCGAAATCAACGGTTTTATTTGCCAATAACTGGAAGCGATTAAATAAAGTTGATTTATAAATTTTGACACTGATGATCCGGAGGTTTAATTTATGCTTGAGTTCCCCTCTGAGCAATTGGATAAAATCTAAGCATAATCCCTGCAAATTATTATTACTATCTCGATAGCCAAAGGGAATGGCATCTTCTCTCATCGCTACTTCTAATAATCCCGTGCGTTTAATTTTTTCCAGAACCGTTTCCGACTTAGCTGGGAGAGCAGCAAAAACATTAGATAAAATAACGAGAGTAAGAATGATTAATTTCATGACTTTTGCCGAGATTATTTAAGATTTGTTATGACCGTGATCCCATTGATCTAAAATGTCTTTGAATAATAATTCATCTAACCATGTTTTTACTACCACCGTCAAAGGTAACGCCAATAACAAACCTAAAATGCCAAACATTTGAGCGAAGAAAATTTGAGCGATTAGGGTAATTGCTGGTAGTAAAGATACCTGTTTAGCCATGACAGTGGGTGTCAGCCAATAACTTTCGACATTTTGGATAATAAAATAGAGAATCAGAATAGCGACAATTTTCCAAGGTGCATCGATAACAGCAATGAGGATCGGAAAAATCACACTAGCAGTCGGTCCGATATTAGGGATAAAATTGAGCAATCCTGCCAGGATAGCATGAACGAGAACTAGATTAATTTGTAGAAGCCAAAGACCGAAACCACTGAATAATCCCACCATAGTTGAACTAATGGCAATTCCCAACAACCAATTACCTAAACCCGCTTCCGATAGGGTCAGAATTTCCTCAGCACGACGACGATAGAAGTTAGGAAATAATTTTAAGAAAGCTTGTCGATAGGGTTGGGGGTTGGCTAACATCATAATTGCTAACACCAGCACGAATAATAATTGCAAAATTGCCGCAACTGAGTTAGAAAAGAAGGTAAAAAAGTTACTAAAAACAAAGGTTCCTAAAGGTTGTAACTGCTGGAATAAATCAGTTAAATTAGGCAGCGATGGCAACCAATCAAATTGAAATTGTTGTCGCCATCGAATCGAGTTATTGCGGACTAAATCCCAAGCTTGCGGTAAAAGTTCAATTAATTTTTGAAACTGTTCGATAAAGGGGGGAACAATAATTATAAAAAATAAAATCACAATTCCTAGACTCGTCAGCAGGGTAATTAAAATAGCCAAACCCCTTTTAATACCTAATCTCTGCAATCCTTTCACACATCTATTTAAGGCTACAGTAAACACGATCACCATAAAAATCAATAATAACAGCTGTCGAATCTGCCACAATACATACAGAGCCATTATTAAACAGATAAACCCCAACCACTGACCAAATTTCACAACCTTGATTTATCCTATCGGGACAAGTTTTATCATACAGCAGTCAGCCGTCAGTCGTCAGGATTCAGGATTCAGTATTCAGGAGATTATTTTTATTTATTCTCTCCATCTCCCCATTCCCCCACTTCCCCACTTCCCCACTTCCCCACTTCCCCACTTCCCCATTCCCCCATTCCCCACTTCCCCACTTCCCCACTTCCCCTTCCAAATCGGCAACGCCTTGGCTTCTCTGGGATGATATTCTAGGAGTTAATCTTTATGTAAATCCGTTGTCACAGAGGGAGTTAACTCATGCAAGTAAATAATCTCGGCTTTATCGCTAGTATCCTATTCGTCCTAGTCCCCACCGTTTTCCTCTTGATTCTGTTTATCCAAACCAGAGAGGAAACCGAGGGTTAAATTCCTTCCCTATCCAGGGTAAGCGCATCTTAACAAGCCTTGACAAAATGAACTTTATGTGAGTTGCTTACCCAGAGAGCGATTCAGGCATATTTGAGGAGAATTGGCCATCTCAATTGTTAGGCAAAAATCGACCCATTTGGTCGATTTCCTAACTATTTTGATTGACTGGTATCACTTGAAATGCCCATGCGGATCACAAAATTGGCCAATTGTCAATAGCGTTTGAGATGCTCTCACCCTGCTTCCCTATCCCTATTCTTCCTAAAAACCCCGGTGATTTCTGGAAGTCATGCGGGGTTTTTCCCTTGAATTAGGGGAAAATGCCAGTTTCGTCACCTGATCCTAAATCCGCTGAGTATAGGCTACTTATGAGGACAGGCACTTATGCAAGAGGCAAGAGGCAAAAGGGTGAATAAATAAAGTGATTTCTGATCAAGAAGATACCTGATAAGTAGTTGGAAAAAAGTAAAGTTAACTGTGGGCTAAGGAGTCGGTCGTCGGTCGTCAGTAAGAATTACGGCAATTTACATTTCTTAAGATAGACAACAGAATTTATGTCCGACTACTTAGTAACCATAATTGAGAAAGTTTGTGCTGCTTAAATAAAGAGGTTTTGACAACTAAATTAAAGCATATCTAAAGAGTTTTGAGTTAAAAGTTAAACTTCAGGTTTTCATTTAGAACGATTGTACTAATTAACTAATTTTTTGGGTAAAATTAGTTGGTCACCCATTATAACATATAATTAATTTGCAAGAGTTATATAGCGTTTCTGATTCACAAGAGGTACATTCCCGATCCTGAACAGCTTAATCAGCAAAGGTTTAAGTGTGCCGCACAGATGCGAGAACCGCTATATAATTTATAATTCATAATTCCCACTCCCAACTCCGGCTCTCCCTTTTGCCGAAGAAAAACCCCACGGTTATAGAAATCTTGGCGGAAAAGTCTCTACAACCAGGTTTTTCTAGGAATATTAGGAAAGGAGATTGCCGCGACTACCGTTAGGAAGAATAGTTTCTTCAAGGGAAGCGGAAAGAAGATTATTTTCGGTTAAAATCGCCCCGATTAAATTAGCTCGTTTGAGATTAGCCCGTTTAAGATTGCTTCCCACTAAATAACTTAAGAGTAATCCGGCTTGGTGTAGGTTAGCACCGGAAAGGTTAGCGGAGGCTAAATTAGCACCGAGAAGATTACAACCGGTTAAGTTAGCTTGGCGAAAATTGGCTTTATTCGCGTCAGTTTTGCTTAAATCGGCACCGGTTAAGTTAGCTCCCTCAAAATCACTACAATTGAGGTTAGCTCCCGTCAGATTAGCTCCTTCGAGGTTAGCATAACGTAAATCCGCCCCCCGTAAATCCGCCCCGCGCAAATCGGCATAGCTGAGGTCGGCGTATTGAAGGTGGCAGTTTTCCAGATTAGCTTGATAGAGATAGGCTCGAATTAGGTTAGCCTCTTTTAAGTTAGCATGGCTAAGATTAGCAGAGCTAAGAATAGCACGAGTGAGAATAGCCCGTTTTAGGTTAGCTTTCCCCACCATAGCATGGGTTAAAGTGGCTGAGGTGAGATTAGCCGCTTCCAGATTCGCCTTGAACAGTTGAGCAAAAAGTAAGCTACTGTGAATTAAACAGGCAGAACTTAAATCAGCCTTTTTCAGAACAGTATTACTCAAAATTGCGCCGCTTAGGTTACTTTGGTGCAAATTTGCGCCAGAAAGAGCGGCTTTAGTTAGGTTAGCATCGATAAGACAAGCTTTGCTTAAATTAACTTCTTCTAGGTCAGCAGCCTTGAAATTAGCGTTAATTAAACAAGCTTCGGTTAAATTGGCTTGTCTTAAGTAGCTATGACTTAGGTTAATCTGGTTTAAACACTGTCTCTTTAAATTGACTCCGCTAAGTCTGACTTCCGCAAAGTTGCGTTCACCTCGATTATACAGTTCGATTAGATGTTCACGATCGGTTAAGGCATTGCTACTCATAAAATAACTAAATTGTCCTGGAAGGTGATTTCCAGAGAATTGGTTGGGGAAAATTACTGATCATGAAGTCGATCTCTAGGATTAGTACAGGGAGCGACTGGGGATTTTTGCGAATAAATAGAAATTTTCAACCAATTACGGGCTTAAAATCCCTATTGGCAATCACTGAAACGGGTAAATAACTACAAGAATCGGGGTTCAATACCAAAAACAACCTCTACCTAAACCCGCCACTTGTTACCAGCCAGGTCTAGGCATTAAATTAGAGAAGTCTTGTGCGTCAGTTTTTCTGACTGAATCTACTGCCTCGCCGATGTCTTGACTCGGTATCATACAGTTGAATTTGTTAGGTCTGCTTAGTCAGTCCAGTAGCCAACAGGCTAAAACTCTTAATCACCAGATTTCGGGGACTTTCTAGTTGAGCAATCATAAAACTTCGTAAAAGTCAATCCCTCTTAAGGATAAATCGCCCCATTCTCTTCCCTGAAGCCTTGGCTCAACCAGTTTATCAGGTTGTGGTCTGTTTTGGCAAGAGGGGTTAATGGCCTTTCAGTAATTCCCAAGGCAAACGGTAACACAGAATACAGAATCATTCTTACTCTTGCCCTTCAAAATGAAGTAAAGGGTTTGAACAGTAGGTTTCGGGGGAATGGAAGTCAAACAACTGGATTTTATGGGGATGCTGAACTATTTCCAGTTAGTTATCGCCGGGATAACTGACCCTCGAATTGCCCAGTTGCCTGGGATCATCGAGGAGTTTCTCGAAGTCGTAGGGACAACTGTTATAGAAGGCAAATCCTGATTTTTTGCACAGGAGGGGATCGAGGTTGTCGAGCTTGTCTTTGTAATGGTTGTAGGCTGCTAAGACCTCCTCTTTGGTCGGCTCTAACACACAGTCGAGGCGACGCAACACGGTGAAAGGCAATATAACATCTTGATATTTGCCGCGCTCAAAGGTGTCGCGGATTAAATCCGCGATACTCCCAATAAAACTCACCTTCTCACCGAAGTTGTTCATCTGTTAAGACCGCAGTTTCCCCGCGACCAACCCCATTCTTCCACTCCCACGGAAATTTGCGAACCGGGACGGACATCTCCTTTCGATAAGTCTATCAGAGTGACACTGACTGCGGCGAATAAACTGCCCCGATAAATCGGTTGTCCTTTGTTGTTGGTATTTTTAAAACTAAGACTAGAAACTTGGGGAGGTTGACCGGAGCGCGTCCAGCGAATGCGCTCAAAACGTCCATTGATAAATTCTGCTGAATAGGACCAACCGTTATTCATGCGGCCTCGACAAAAAAGCTGTTGTGTGGCTACGGTAGGGGGAATATTGACAGATAAACTCAGAAGGCTGAATGAAGCGAGAGCGATCGGCAAAAATTTCATAAAAGTTGGCACTATAGGGTCAAATAACCCTATTATAAGTTTTTAGTTCGCAAATTTAACTATCGCGGCCGCGGTAAGTTCCGGTTTTTCGAGATGGGGAACATGACCACAGCGAGGAATCCAGACCAGTTGATTATTAGGTAAAGCCTGCTGAAATATCTTCGCGTCTTTTGTGCCTAAAATTTGATCGTTTTCTCCCCAAATAATCAGAGTTTCTCGGTTTATTTGGCTTAATTTCGGCAAAAATGCCCCATAACCGCCACTTTTGGTAAAGGAGATTAAAGCCTCACTCCAGTGGGGACAATTCAGGTGCAGATTAGCACAGGTGCAAGCATCAACAGTGGCCAAAGTTGCATCAAAATAGGCGGTACGACTGATATTTTGGCGCACGCGGGGATTGGCTAAAAAATTAGTTGCCCACTTATCGAGGGGAGAAAACATCAATTTACCCAAAACTGGGGGATTAGCTAGTCCTGCGCTGTCAATCAGGACTAATTTCGCCACTATTTCCGGGTAGGAGAGGACAAAATCTAGGGCCACTGCACCCCCCATGGAAGCACCGACTAAAATTATCGGTTCGGCGATCGCAGTTTGCCAGAAATGGTAAAGATGGCTTTTAATAGTTTTCGGAGATACTTGTAAATCTGGGTATCGCTCAGTAAAACCGAAGCCGAGTAGATCTATCGCCCAAGTTTCCCTATTTCGGGCGAGTAAAGGTAGTAAACGCCGAAATTCCAGCAGGGAACTATCAAAACCGTGCAGGAGAACAAAGGGCGGTTGACCTTGCCCTTGTTGACTATAGGTAGTTAGAATCGATCGAGGATAGATGGGGCTATCGATGGCAATTTGTTGGATATTCTGGAGGAGAGCAAGGGAGGTATCTTCGCTCAATCCCTCGCTAACAGTGGGTAAAAAGTTAGGATAATTCACGGATGAGGGGGACAGTTTTTTCTAGAGTTTCCGAACATCGGCGTTGATTTTATCAGCCTGTATCCAAGATTTCCGGTCAAAAAAAACCCAGGCTGATAACTGATAGCTGAAAGTTATCTTAATAGCTAATTTCGAGGGTGACAGCAGCGCGCAGGGTTTGTTCCCCTCCGATAACCGGGCTACTGGCAGCATCGGCACTCCGAAAAACCGCTTCTGAGCGGGCTATTGGCACGGGATTACTGGTATTACCCACTTGGATAGAAACCGTTTCTTTCGGCACTAAACCGAGGGCTTGTAACACGATTGTAGCCTGTTCTCTAGCTTGTTCCGTGGCTTTGATGAGAGCGGTTCTTTGGGCAGCTGCGATCGCTGATTCTCCGGCAGTAAAACTGACCCCATCGATGCGTGTTGCCCCGACTTTGACCGCTTCATCGATTAAAATACCCGCTTGGGCTATATCAATCTGAAAACTAATCAAATTAGCCCCGATATAACCGATTAAACGTCTTTGATTGTTGCTGAAGTCGTAATTGGGCTGTAAACTAATGCCGGTGGTTTCCAATTTTTCCACTTGACGGGAACGGAGAAATTTAACCACCGCATCGCTACGAGTGGCGGTTTCCCGCTGCACCTTACCCGCTTCTTTGCCTTGAATTTCTACCCCTAAGCGCACTATTGCTTGAGAAGTGGCGATATTTTCTATTCCTTCTCCCGTTACGGTAATTGTCCTCAATTCTCTTTCGTTTGCGTAACTAGGCATAACTAATCCGGTGTTGATGAGGATAAGGGACAGCAAAAAAGCCAAGCAAAATTTTCTGTAATTCATGAAAAATCCGTAGCGATCGATACTATATTTCGATTCTAGCCTTTATTTTGGGCAATTGAGTGGAAGATTATCCCTTTTCTGTCACTTTCGGAAAATCCCCGTTAACTCCAACTGCTGAAACTCTTACAGCCTTTCTCACAAACATGAAGTACAATGTTATCGATATCCTTTCCAAGAGAATTTACTGGAAATTCTGGCCAACTGGCGCAAGAGTTTGGAATTAAGAGATAATTTAAGTGCCGAAGAACAGGAGGACATCATGAACTTATCACCAGCTTATTTACAACAACGAGAAGAGTGGAAACAAGAAGGGATACAAGAAGGGATACAACGAGGGATACAAGAAGGGATGCAAGAAGGGATACAACGAGGCAGTTTAGAAGAACGGTATTCCCTGATAACCAGTCTTCTGGAAGGACGTTTTGGCAGCCTAGATACAGAATTATCTGGTCTGGTGGAACAGATTGCCCAACTTCCTATCTCGGAACGCACCGGGTTACTTCTTTCTCTGGCTAATTTATCTCGCTCAGAACTGTTAGAAAGATTCAGGGAAAATTAAACTTTCACTCCCCCTAAGCTAGGAAAAACTATCCCCAAGCATTAATAGAAAACGGGTTTCTCGGAGAAACCCGTTTTCTGTGCGTTACTCAACGGATTTAGTATGACAACTGATAAAAACCCCTCCAATTAATGAAGGGAAATTGTCGGATTTTATTGATGGTATTAGGAGACTTTTGTGGTTTCTTTTTCTGAAAAGACGGACAATAAAAGGAAAATACACACTTTTGTCTTTATAACTGTATTCTAAGCTACATTTTTATAAATATTTACATTCCTCTCCGTCAGGCTTCTTTGGCAACTTTAAGAGCGATCGCCTTCTATCTTTTAGTAGTCAATAATGCCGATGACAAGAGCTAAGTTAAGATTGAAGGGCATTCAGTTGTTAACTCATGTAATTCTTGAGTGGGGCGAAAATATGACGACACTACTTGTACAAGCGACCTCGGCTCCTTTGATGATTGATCTTCCTTGGATTATGCCGATGACGGAGGAGCAGTTTTATGAATTTTGTTTAGCCAATCGAGATTTACGCATTGAACGCAGTGCTAGTGGAGAAGTGATCGTTATGCCTCCTGCTTTTTCAGATACGGGTAATCGCAATCTTAATATAGCTGTGCAACTGGGGAACTGGTCAGAACTAGATGGGACGGGGCTTGGGTTTGATTCTAGTGCGGGTTTTACGCTGCCCAATGGTGCGACTCGTTCACCGGATGCTGCTTGGATTAAATTAGAACGCTGGAATGCTTTAACAGAAAAACAAAAAGCCTCTTTTGCCCCCATCTGTCCCGATTTTGTCATTGAATTGCGTTCTGCTAGTGATACAGTATCCAGTTTGCAGAAAAAGATGGAGGAATATATTGCCAATGGTACTTTATTGGGTTGGTTAATCGATCGCCAAAATCGCCAAGTCTATATTTATCGTCCCCATCGAGAACCGGAGATTTTAAATGCTCCTGAAACCATTAGTGGTGATCCAGAATTGCCGGGGTTTGTATTAGTAATGGCTAAGATTTGGTAAATGCGATCGCTGATGAAAGGTTCCGTCAATATAGAACAACCAAGCACGATTAACGCTGTCCTATATTGTTGCTCACGGGAATTCTCAACACTGATAGAACAGCGATAACTAATCATCCTATTAAGATTGGGTCAGGGTAGCCAATTCTGAGGCCAAAGGATCAACCCGGCGTAAATTTGCCCCTAATGCTCCTAATTTACCCTCTAAATTATCGTAACCTCGATCGAGGTGATGGAGTCCCTGCACAATAGTAGTCCCCTGGGCTGCCAATCCCGCCACCACCAAAGCTGCCGAAGCGCGTAGATCCGTGGCCATCACCGGCGCCCCAGATAGGAAAGGCACACCGCGCACTAAAGCCACATTTCCTTTGACCTTGATATCTGCTCCCAGACGCTTTAATTCCGCCACATGACGCAGGCGATTTTCAAAAACCGTCTCATTAACCACGCTACTGCCCTCGGTTAAAGTTAACAGAGCCATAAATTGGGCCTGCATATCCGTGGGAAACCCGGGATAGGGCAGGGTTTCGATATCGGTGGCTTTTAAGTCTCTAGGGATAATCCGGAGACGATTGGGACCATCTTCCACCACTTCCGGACCGATTTCGTGCAGTTTAGCAATTACCGAAGCTAAATGGCTGGGAATCACGGGATAAAGACTAATTTCTGAGCGGGTAATCGCCCCGGCTATCAGTAAAGTCCCGGCTTCAATGCGATCGGGAATGATACTGTAATCGGTACTGTGCAGACGGGAAACTCCCTCGATGACAATTGTATTGGTCCCAGCACCGCGAATTTTTGCCCCCATGGAAACACAAAAATTGGCTAAATCAATCACCTCCGGCTCCTGGGCTGCATTACCGAGAATGGTTTCCCCGTCCGCTAAAGTCGCCGCCATCATTAGGGTTTCCGTCGCTCCCACACTGGGATAATCCAGATAAATATTCGCCCCTTTCAGACGACCATTACCTTTAACGCGGGCGTGTACCATGCCGCCATCGATTAATACATCTGCACCCATTGACTGTAGGCCCCTAACGTGCAGATCCACTGGTCTGGCCCCAATGGCGCAGCCGCCGGGGAGGGGAACTTTTGCTTCTCCTAAACGGGCTAAAATCGGTCCAATGGCAAAAAAACTGGCCCGCAACTGGGAGACGAGATCGTAGGGTGCTTGAGCTTGTTTGAGGTCTCTGCCATCAATCTCTAGTCTATCTCCGGTGCGACGGACTTGCACGCCCAAAGCCGAGAGAATTTGACTCATCCGCTCGATATCGGCCAGGGCAGGTACATTACCAATCTGGCACTCGTCGGAGCAGAGTAAAGCACCCGCCATAATCACTAGAGCGGCATTTTTGGCACCACTGATCTTAACTTCACCCTTGAGAGAGTGACGACCTTGAATTTCTAAATAGGGATGCTCGGTATCGATGGTCATAGGATGATTCATTTATCTTGGTTGGGAGTCTTGGCTAAGGAAAGCTTCGGTAAAATTAGACTGCATCTTATCAGATTTTTGAACGAATTATCGGTGATTCTACCCCGAAAAACGATTTTTGTCTTAATTATCTGAACTATCTTGACTTATGGATTGTCCGATAGTATAATAAAAGATTGTGAAAGAAAAACGCGGAACTGGCGGAATTGGTAGACGCGCTAGATTCAGGTTCTAGTGTCTGCAAAGACTTTCGGGTTCAAGTCCCGAGTTCCGCATTATCTCCCTCAAAACGTAGTTATTTAGGGCAGCCCTAGCGGGGTGAAAAATCCGATTGGCTATGATTAGCAGTGTTCAAAACCCTTTAATCAAGCAAATTCGCAAGCTACACCGCACTAGAGAGCGACAGGAGCAGAATTTGTCCTTAATTGAGGGAACGCACTTACTAGAGACGGCTTTAGCCCTGAATTGTTCCCTAGAAACGGTTTGTTATACTGAAAAGTGGCAGCAAAGACAGGGAGAATTAGCGGAGAAGCTTCAAAATCAGGCGAAACGAGTCGAGATAGTTTCCCCGGAAGTCCTCGCTTCCCTAGCGACAACGGTTAATCCCGATGGTGTGATTACCACTATTGCCCGTGATCACCTTCATCCAGTCCCCCAAAATCCGCTACAATTGGGCTTAGTTTTGGAAAGATTGCAGGATCCGGGTAATCTCGGCACTATTATCCGCACTGCCGTGGCTACAGAGGTACAGGGTATCTGGTTAAGTCTCGATAGCGTCGAAATCGATAACCCCAAAGTGATCCGCAGTTCGGCGGGGGAATGGTTTCGATCGCCCCTGGTGGTAGAATCGGATTTATCGGCTTTAGTGAAAAAATATCAAGCACAGGGGGTAAAAGCGATCGCGACTTTACCCACAGCCACCAAAAACCACTGGGAGATTGATTTTACCCGTCCGACTTTAATATTATTAGGCAATGAAGGAGCCGGTTTATCGCCCCAATTAGCGGCTTTAGCCGATGAAACGGTGAAAATTCCCCTCTTTGGTGGTGTGGAATCTTTAAATGTTGCGATCGCTACTGCTGTCATCCTCTACGAAGCTAGAAGACAATTAAGCTGCCCGCGCATTTGAATTGCTTGTTGAGATGAGGCACTCATGCAAGGGGCAAGAGGCAACAGTAAAGAGATTGGGGGAGATTTAGCCAATCTAAGAAAGTGATAGCAAAGTAGCGATTGCGGGGAGCAGTTTTGCACATGACTCGGCCAGTTTGGCAGCATCGGGCAAACCAGCAATCGTTCCTTTGAGAATTTTCAAAGCAGTTTTTGCCGCTTTTTGGAGTGCATTATCTTCGGGTTTCTGTCCTGCTTCTGCCAGGGTTTTGACCTGTTCCATCGCCTCCGCTTTATCTTCCGGCGCTAGGTGGGATTCATTTTTGATCGCAGATTGAAGCTGTTCGAGCAGTGTGGCCAGTTGAGTTGCTTCAGGGGTATTCGTCGATTGCAGTTGACCGATGCTGTTCGTGACCACACCGCTAATTTGTCCGAGTGCAACCCCGGTCATGGTTTGGTTTTCGCCTGCGGCGGCAATTCCGCTCACGTTTCCCTGTACGCCGCTGATGTTGACGTTTCCTTTATTTTCTGTCATAGTTTCTACATGGTTGTAATAGTTTTTCGCGTAAACCTTTTGGCTGCTGATGGCGGGTTCAGCAAAGTTAGAATCAACCGCTTCATAAGCTTCTCCTCTTAGAGCGCCCTTGTATTCATCCGAGGCTATTCTTTGCCACTTAATATAACGATGGTCTTGTAATGTAGCGAGCTCTGAGAATTCGACCTCAGGACAGCTATCAGAACCCGTGTAATTTGGCCAACTAGGGCCGTTGAAAACCTGACAACCCCACAAAATATTGCCCTCGGGAAGATGACCAGCCCGTACTTCTTTGACTATCCATCGTAAAAGGTTTTTTTGATTTTCTGTTAACATAATTTATACCTCGAAAGGTAAAGAACAGTACTATTATACTATGTAGTTTTGATTTTCGTAACGGGAATTTGCTAAAACCGACATCTATATAGGGTCTGCTGAAAAAGTACGGGCGAAGCATTCGGATAGAAAATCTACGGTTTCACTGATAGGTTATTGCCCGAATGCTTCGCCCCTACAGGACACGGGCCGATGAAGACGCAAGGTTTTAAACGAAGATTCTCTCAAAATCTTGCACCCGTGAGAGCAAAACAGAACCCTAAAACCCTTACCTCGTCTATATTTCACATTTATTCAGCAAGCCCTATATAAATCCCTCGGATAGGTGAAACTGTTTCTATGAATAGTGAAATTTGAGACAGTCAACCAATTTTTTACACTTCCGTTTTTTTGGCAAGTTTTGGCGGAATTTGGGCGGCTGTTAAGGTGACAATTTGGCCATCTTTGAAAATGCTGATAGACTCTCCTAAGAGGCGGTGTCTCTCAATTGCTTCTGCGATTGCGACTCTAACACCTGTATCGATTTTCTGATGCAGTTCCGTTAAGGTGGGTTCATTCATTTTAGTTTCTGGTAATGATTCGGAAGGTGTCTGGGTTATAAATAATAGGAGGTTGATTAAATCCTAACGCAGCAACTAAGTGCGGCTCATCCCCAGAATTATCATAGATCACCCAAGTATCGCATAAAGGTAAATACAACTGCATGAGGTTAATACGTCCCCGCTCATAACGACGACGAACCACATCTTCAGGAATATTATGACCGCCACTGGCTACCCTTCTGTGAACTCTCTCTAAAGCTAATTGTGGACTTTGTAGCCAAAAATAAATAAGATTGAGCCTATAGCCAGAACTGCGACAGTCTCTCAAAAAACGGGCAAAATGTCGGGCTGCCAGGGTGCTTTCAAAGGCAAAATCTATTCCTTGGCACTTCAGTGTTATCAGTCTTTCTAACATCAACCGTCCTGCTTGGATAGCAACCGACTCAGGATTAAAAGGTGAGAGTCCGGCGGCAATTTCATCGGCGTTAACGTACTCGATAACGCCTAAAAAGTTGGGTAAAATTTTTTTAGCGACGGTGGTTTTCCCGGAACCATTGGGGCCAGCAATTAGATAAACGTCAGACATGAGGGAAAAGCTCGTCCTCCAGATTATTTTGAGATAACCTCGAACTAACTATCAGTGGCTCTCAACTTTCCGTAAAAAAAGGTGAGATATCGATGGGGAACCAATCCCCGTCTAATACTTGTTCGAGAGTGAATATAGACTCTAGGGGAATTATATTTTTATCGACAATTCTCCCATCAATTAGGGTTTGTCTTGCGTCTGAATAGGCCTCCCCAAAGGAATTAATGGCATGATTTTTTAGCGTTGGGGTTTTGATCTTTTTTTTCAGTTGCACTCGAAAAGTGGCTATCTCTCCCAGCCAATGACGCGCGTTTCGTTCTCTTTCCGTTGTCCAATAACTCAGTTTTAAAAGATGAATCAATAGTTGAGTTAATAAACTTTCGACGGCCTGGCGCTCGCTTCTCCCCATGCACTCCACTTCCTCGATCAGATTTTCCCAGTCCACTCCGTCAAACTCTTTTCGCTTTAAAAGTTCGGCGGTTTTTTCTGTCCAGAGAACAAAATCTTCCTCGTAGAGAACGGAGAGCAATAGCGGGGTTTGTGCGGTCATAATAGATTTCTGGGGTTGCTGATTTGTGATAGGAATCTTCTTGTGTGGAGTTTTTAAAACCTAGAGCCAAACTAAGTAGCTGGTTATAATTAAATTAAAAATGGATTTTAGGTTTGATCCCCCCTTCCCCCCTTGATAAGCTATCCATTAGTCACATCTTTCTTAACATAAAATTTGACAAAAAGAGAAAAGTGTGCAAGATGGCTCAAGGGGGTTCTATGGGGGGACTAATTTGATGAGATAGTTTCCAAGTCTGGCTGATATCATGTAACCTTCGCAGT
>NZ_JADBTR010000069.1:0-7989 GCF_020246065.1 Microcystis sp. M144S2 | reverse complement strand
GCCAGACAATTCGGCGGTGGATTGACGAAATAACTGCCTATTTTGATAACCGAACAACCCAGGGAACAGTGGAAGGAATTAATAATAAACTGAAGGTGATTAAAAGGAGAGGCTATGGATTTAGAAACTTTAAAAACTTTCGTCTTAGATGTTTATTAAATTGGCATTTTGCTAGTTGATTTTACATGGTAAGTTCGGAAGAACCATCTTACCTAATCAGATTTTCAGAGGTCGGGATATAATTGATTGTCATAAAAGATGATAAAAGCCTCAAAAGTAGTAACTTTTTCTGACAATTTATCCTGTAATTAAAACAGACAAAAGAGAGAAATAAATTCTCTCTTCTGCTCGTGAAAATTATGCCAATTTTTAGATAACCGAGGGGAATTTATTCTATTTGTAATTGGCTCTCGTGTCTTTAACCGCCGCCCAAAAAAATAGGGCTGTTAATGGTATGCTTGCCGCTAGAATTAGGCCAGTGGTGGTATTGCCTAAATCCGGTTCTCCCGAACTAATTTCAAAGACACAACCCACACCAGCGATTGCTGCAATACAGGATAATAACAATAAAACGCCGCTTTTCGGGGTCATCTTCACTCCTCACCTAAATTAACTAATGCCTTTATTTTGTCACTTTCTCGACCGGTTTCACCGCTTGCACGGAAAAACCGTGTTTTTTTAATTCTTCATTGAGTGCCAAATCGTTATCTACTCTGTCCACGAACATGACACCATTAAGATGGTCCATTTCGTGTTGAATTACCCGCGCTAGTAAACCGTTAGCTTGCAGTTTTCGTGGTTTCCCCTGTTCATCTTTATAACTCACTTCGATCGCTTGGGGACGGATGACATCTAAAAACACATCGGGAATACTCAAACAACCCTCTTCCGCTTTGCACAATTCCCGACTATAACCGATAATTTGGGGATTAATCAGAATTAGGGGCGGATTTTCTGGTTTATCGGGTTCACAATCGATGACAATCAACTGTTTATTGACTGCCACTTGCGGAGCCGCTAAACCGATACCATTGGAACTATACATAGTTTGCAGCATTTCTCTGGCTAATTGGCGAATGCTGTCATCGACTTTAGCAATCCGCTTGGCCGGTTGACGCAAGACTCGATCGCCGAGATAATGCAGTTCTAAAGGGGGTTTTTCTAATTTGCGTTTTTCTACGGTAATAGTGGCGTTCATAAACTTAATTATCGATGGGATGACACAATGTTGATCTTAGTCACTAGCTCTGGGGCATTTCTCAGGAAAAGGGAGAAAAAAGCACCGACTCTTCATAAAATTTTACACCGATCACACACAGTTCGTCCATATCAGGGGGTGGGAAGTGGGAAAGTGGGGAGATTTTTCAGTTATCAGTAATCAGTAATCAGTGGGGGAGTGGGGAGAAGGGAGAAAAAAGCTGATTGTAACCAGCTACTTATTAGTAATTGGTATTCCTAACCATTGGCTCAATTCCGCTGCTAACCATTCAATTTCGGGTTTACTCAGATAGGCTTTTATCTTACTGCTAATAGTATATTCTTTAGTCCCCGCCCAAATAGTTAAAGCCATCGGCACATAAACTTGATCACCATCACCATCTTTGGTATGATAACTATCAGCTTTCACCAGTTTATTAATATGTTGCCTTGCCATTTTCTTTTTGCCTGGAAGTGTAAAACCAAAAATTCGCTGAATGGCAATAATTTCTTGACTATCAATAGTGATAATTTCCTCCCCTTTGAGACAATAAATAATCTGGTAAAGCATTCCTAAACCCACATACCAAAAGGGCAAGGAAAAGAGCAGAAAAAACCAACTCATCCACAGAGGAATAGAAACGGCTCCTCCTGTCCATACTAATAAAAAAGCATTCCAAGCGATGGCAAAGGTGCCAAGATAAATTAATTTAGGGGTAAAACCTTCGGGAGGTAAAGATATTTTAATTTTCTCCTCATTTTTTTGCAACTGTACCCGACTCCCTGCGGGTTTTTCAAGGTTAGAGGAAGTTAATTGCATTTCGTGGAGAGTATTTAAAGCTTGATTTGCCGCCTGTGCTGAAACAAACCTTTTTTCGAGACTAGGTTCAATTAACTGCCCTAACCAATGAACAAAAGCAGGGCTTAAATTGGCTAAATTATTTAATTGAATCTTGCCATCTTTTTGGGGTAAATCGGCGGGATGAATACCTGTAGCTAGATAGATTAAAGTGGCTCCTAAACTGTATAAATCAGAAGCGGCAACAGTGCGACCACCAAATTGTTCGGGGGGCATATAACCGTAGGTTCCGACAATAGTTAAAGTGGCCTGTTCCTGTTGAGCAACACTCTGGACAGAACCAAAATCAATTAAATAAACATTGCCGATACTATGACCCGATCGATCTTTTAGTAAAATATTACTAGGTTTCAAATCCCGGTGGATAATTGGCGGGTTAAGTCCATGAAGATAAATTAAAATACCTAGGATAGATTTAGCTAATTCTTGCAGGTCTGATTCACTAAATTTGCGGCCATTTTCTATCTGTTCCTTGAGAGATTTAGCCTCGATATAACTCTGAACAAGGGCAAAACCTTGATAGGTATCGGTGCGAACTTCAAAATAGTCGATATATTCAGGAATCGAGCGACAATCTAGATGTTTAAGAGTTTCGGCCTCCCGTTCAAAAAGTTTTAAATCTGTCCATTCAAAATCGGGACTGAAGATTAATAATTTGACGACAACAGTAGCGCCCGTTTTTAGATCTTGGGACAGAAACGTGCGTCTTCCGGTTTGTTTACCTAACTGACTTTGAATTTGGTATCGATCGCCTAAAATTTGCCCTGGCAGCATACAATATATTCCTAGGATAATCCTACTTCTAGGCTAATCGAGAAATTTCTCAACCGCAAGCTAAGAAAACGGAAGTTTGACCGAATCATCAAAACTTCAGCATCTCCGATGATAATTGCGGCGAAATTCAATTATATCGCCCGTTTTTTGTTAGTCTCTGGACTGAGGGAGGTATTTTTTCAGGTTAAAAGAGAAAATAGGCATCTAAAAAAAGGACCTCTCTCGGTCTGGGAGTTTTTAGTACAAATGTTCGGAATAGCAACTGCGGCGCTGCCATGTAGTCTGAAGGCGTAATTTAGACAGTCAACAGCTTAGGGGACAAGGGAGCAGTCAGTTTAATTCTGATCGAGGTGGAGTTTCCTGATATAGTTTTAAAAGCAGTCGGTTCAAGACAAAAAGACATGGTTACTAGGGGCGAACGAGGAGTAGAAGTGAGGAAAAACGAGAACTTTTCTCTGGCTTCCTATCTGGAGGAAAAGCGGTTGATTGTCGAGTCAGCTTTAGATAGCTCTTTAGTTATCGGCAATCCCGCCAAAATCTACGAGGCGATGCGCTATTCTCTCCTCGCTGGTGGCAAACGTCTGCGGCCGATTTTATGTCTGGCTACCTGTGAATTGATGGGGGGTTCCCTAGAGATGGCTTTACCCACCGCTTGCGCCCTAGAAATGATTCACACTATGTCATTAATTCATGACGATTTGCCCGCCATGGATAACGATGATTACCGACGCGGGAAATTAACCAACCATAAGGTTTTCGGCGAAGATATCGCTATTTTAGCTGGGGATGGTCTCCTGGCCTACGCTTTCGAGTATGTGGCTACCCAGACTCGTAATGTACCTCCCCTACAGATTTTAGAGGTAATTGCCCGTTTAGGTCGCACGGTCGGGGCAGCGGGTTTGGTGGGAGGTCAGGTTTTAGACTTGGAATCCGAAGGAAAACCGGATATTTCGGCAGAAACTCTCAGTTTTATCCATACTCAGAAAACCGGCGCCCTGTTGGAGACTTCTGTGGTGTCGGGGGCAGTTTTAGCGGGGGCAAAAGGGGAAGATATAGCTAAATTAGCCCGTTATGCCCAAAATATTGGCTTGGCTTTCCAAATTATCGATGATGTTCTCGATATCACGGCGACAAAGGAGGAATTGGGTAAAACCGCCGGTAAGGATCTACAGGCACAAAAAGCCACCTATCCTAGTCTCTGGGGGATAGAAGGGTCCCGCCAGCAAGCTCAACAGTTAATAGATAGTGCCATCAATGAATTGAGTGGCTACGATGAGGCCGCCGAACCTTTACGGGCCATCGCTGAGTATATTGTTAATCGTAAAAATTAAATTAAACGAATGAGATTATGCAGGACTTCGAGCAGGTGTTACACAATCAAATACTGCTAGTCTCTCTTTTAGCTTGTTTCACTGCCCAGGGACTAAAAGCGCTGATTGAGTTAATCCGCGATGGTAAGGTGAGTCTGCGCTATCTAGTCTCGTCGGGGGGAATGCCTAGCGCTCACTCGGCGCTGGTGGGGGCCTTGGCTACTGGGGTAGGATTACAGATGGGTTGGTCTAGTGCCGAATTTGCAATCGCTGCGCTTTTTGCGGTTATTGTTATGTATGATGCGGCCGGAGTGCGTCAGGCAGCAGGAAAACAGGCCCGGATTCTCAATCAAATTATCGATGAAATGTTCCAGGAGGGCAAGGAATTTAACGAGGAACGTTTAAAGGAATTAATTGGTCATACTCCTTTTCAGGTGCTGGTCGGTTTAAGTTTGGGTATCGGTATCGCCATGGTGCTACTCTGTCGTTAATTGAGGTGTTTTCTGGGGTTGAGATAAACTAGATTTAATCACTGAAAATCTGGGGTAATCACTTATGTTACAATCCCCAAAAATTGAAGGCTTTCGCGGTTTTCCCTTCTCGTTTATGCGTGGAAGGAAGAAGAATAGCATTGACATCCTCACCGTCCGTTTACGGCGGTGAGGATGTCAAGCCTCTTGTGTAATCAGGAAACGGCGGTTTGATATTGGGGTAATTGTTTTGCAAGCACCATCCAAGCGTTTAGCTAATCTCAAACCTCTAATACTAAATCCGTTGAGTATAGGCTACTTATAAAAGAGGGGCAAAAGGCAAAAGGGGGAATAAATAATCAGTTTTTAATAACTGGATTTAGTATAACACCTCAAGTTTTAGCTATTTTAGCTACCGTGGCTAAAGGACAAGCTACAGTGGTCAGTACCTGAAAGTGTAGGTAGGGTTTGCTGAAAAAGGCCTAGGGTGGGTTCAGGTAGAAGGCTCCGAGGCTGCGAGGTAGGAGTTTCAGGCTTTGTTGCCCTCCTTTTTTGTACCAGTTTGCGTACTAAAAAAAAGGATAATGCCAGGTTTTTGAAATTCCCAATCCTGTTTTATGCCACTAACATCGGATTTTAACAGGTCAAAAGCCTTATTTTAAAAGGGTTTTACCATTATTCAGCAAGCCCTAGTCAGGAGGGAGGCTAAATAGTAATTGTGTATCATGATCTGGCGCCACTTTGAATGCCAAAGCAGACACTTCAAGATTGCCAGCAGCAATATATATCTTTGAGAAGCCAGCCTTTTGCAAGGCTTTCAACAACGATTTATGTGTAAAACCGGTCTTATGAGCAAAAAAGTCTTTTTTACTGCGCTCGATTTCAACGCTATAACCGTAAAGGACATCTAGAACCATAATTGGCCCTGCCGGTGATTGATACAGGACATCATCAATATCTAAACCCCTGTCAATTGTGATCCGCATCAGTTCCTGGATGTCCGGAACCCGAATATGTGCAAAACCGCCGTCCTTAAGTACGTGTAGGAACCCAGCTAGGACTCTCTGTACATCGTGTCGGTAGTAGTGTTCAAGGTTATGTGAGCAGTAAACAGCATCAAACTGACCACTTTCAAGGGTGGTAAGATTACGCGCATCGCACACAATATCTGGTGAACCTTTCGGGTCAATATCGAGCAGCAAGTGTTCAAATTCTGAATATTGGGGCGGAAGCGGAATCGCCTTGCTGTTGCCACCTACGTTTAGAACTTTTTTCATCTCCAGCCTTTGTTGGTAAACCTAACTGAGGATCATACGGAAAGTTTCCGCATATCACACCAAATACACATTTTTTTAAGAATCTTTCTGTCTATTAACAGAGCGATCGCAAGAAAATTTCCCGATAAAATGACAATGAGCCTG
This sequence comes from Microcystis sp. M144S2, assembly GCF_020246065.1. Taxonomy (NCBI): domain Bacteria; kingdom Bacillati; phylum Cyanobacteriota; class Cyanophyceae; order Chroococcales; family Microcystaceae; genus Microcystis; species Microcystis sp. M144S2. The sequence continues at coordinate 1,958 of NZ_JADBTR010000069.1, read as the reverse complement.
TTATGCCGATTGGGAATAGGGAAGTGGGGAGCGCCGGAGCAGGGAAATTCAACTAAAACCCTAAAACGCAATACCCAACCGCCAAAACCTAAAGCTCAACAGTTAAACCCTAACAGCTAACGCACCGATCGAGCGCTCAATCATTATTATAGAGACAGTAACAAATATTTATGAAACTTCATGCTTATTAATCGCCTTGGCATTGATCGCGGGAAAAAATTCCTTAAAGAGAGTATCTTGTTCGGAAATGACCCTAATCCCGAATTAATTGGCATTTTAGGGGTTTATTTCGTGCAGGGCATTCTCGGACTCTCCCGATTAGCGGTTAGCTTCTTTTTAAAAGACGATTTGGCCTTGAGTCCCTCCCAGATGGGGGCATTAATCGGAGTGGCGGCGATTCCTTGGGTGATTAAACCAGCTTTTGGCTTTCTTTCGGATGGTTTGCCTATTTTCGGCTATCGTCGTCGGCCCTACCTAATTTTATCGGGAATTATCGGGGTTTTAGCTTGGTTGGCCCTAGCCACTGTGGTGGAGAATGCTTGGCAAGCGGCGGCGGCGATCCTGCTTGGTTCCCTTTCTGTCACCATTAGTGATGTCATCGTCGATTCTTTGGTAGTAGAAAGGGCCCGCAGAGAGTCCTTCACTCAATCCGGTTCTCTACAGTCCTTAACTTGGGGAATATCGGCGTTAGGCGGCTTAATTACGGCTTATCTGGGAGGTTGGTTACTGGCACACCTCGGCACTCGTCCTGTCTTCGCTCTTACGGCTATTTTTCCCCTGATTGCCTCAGCCATGGCGTTTTTAATTACAGAGGAAAAAATCAAGAATAACAATGATGCACAATCAACGCCCAAAGTCAAGGAGCAAATCGGGCAATTATGGTCAGCCATTAGACAAAAATCAATTTTATTACCCACTGCCTTTATTTTTATCTGGCAGGCTACTCCTAGCGCCGATTCTGCCTTTTTTTACTTCACCACCAACGAGTTAGGATTTGAACCAGAATTTTTAGGACGAGTGCGCTTAGTCACCAGTTTAGCCTCGATCCTGGGCATCTGGGTATATCAACGCTTTTTAAAAGCGATTTCCTTTCGTTTAATTTTGGGTTGGAGTACGGTGATTTCTGCACTTTTAGGGATGACTACCCTACTCTTAGTTACCCATACTAATCGAGCGCTCGGTATTGACGATCATTGGTTTAGTTTGGGGGATAGTCTCATCCTCACCGTCATGGGACAAATTGCCTTTTTACCCGTCTTAATTTTATCGGCCCGTCTTTGTCCGGTGGGTATTGAAGCATCTCTATTCGCTTTATTAATGTCTATCTGGAATATGTCAGGATTAGTTTCCCAAGAAATCGGCGCTTTATTAACCCATTGGTTGGGAGTCACCGAAACTAATTTTGATAACCTTTGGTTATTGGTAGTGATTACTAATCTCTCTACTCTCCTACCTTTACCCCTAATTAAATGGCTACCTTCTACGGATCCGCAATCTCAGGAAGTCAAGAAAACTTTTCCCCCTGCAGAAGTCTTTGAACATCATGTTACTGGTTCTTTAGCTGAACCCGGTTTTATTCCCGAACTTGTCCCCGAATTAATCGAGACAAGAGATTGACAGTCCAGAAAAGGGGTTTCTCAAAGAAACCCCTTTTCTGCCATCTTCATCTTGCTCAATTGAGAACAGTTTTTAACTTTTCCAAGACAGAATTGTTTAACGTAATTTTTCCCATTCTTCTCTACTAATATTTGCTTGTTGTAAAATTTTAGCCAGCAAGCTTTTACTGATATCTCCTTGGTGTGGATTAGGAATCCAGATTTTTAATCTCTTCGGGTCTAATTCCCCGCCGCTCGCGGCGTATAATAGAAAAATGAGTGAATACATCCATAAGAGCCATAATGTAAGTGTTTTGCTATATCATTTAGTGTTCCCAGCCAAATATCGTAAAGCCGTTTTCG
>NZ_JADBTR010000068.1:0-29207 GCF_020246065.1 Microcystis sp. M144S2 | reverse complement strand
TTCAAGACTCGGTTAACAATTTGTAATATTCCTTGTTGACACCCTTACTGACAAAGAAAAAACTGAAATCAAGTCAGGATAAGGGTTGGAGTGCTTACTGCAAAAATTGTTAAGAAAGATCCCTATAAGGGATAGCTTATCAAGGGGGGCAGGGGGGATCGAACCTAAAATCCATTGTTAATTTAATTATAACCAGCTACTTAGGATTTCAAGAGAATTGTCTAGGTAATTAGCTGAAGCCATCAGCCTGCGGCTATATTCAAGCGATAATAACTAGAAAAATGGAAAAACTGATAACTGATAACTGATAACTGATAGATTAAATTACCGTGCCGTCGGGAATAGTGGCATTTTTGAAAATAACCACGATGCCGCTGCGAACATAGAAACCTAAATCTTCGCGATTAGCTTCTTCCACACGATCTTTGTTAACAATTAAAACATTGGAACCAATGCGAGCATTTTTGTCCACAATTGCCCGACGAATAGTGGAACCAGGGCCAATACCCACGGGAATTTTGGCATTTCCGATCAGACTTTCCCGTTCGGGGAAAGACTCATAAAAGTCGGCTCCCATCAGCATTGTATCCTCGATCGTGCAGTCTTTGCCGACTCGACTACGAATACCTAAAATCGAGTGATGGATGCGACATTCTTTGAGAATACAACCTTCAGAAATCATCGATTCTGTCACCGTACAATTGAGCATTTTTGTCGGTGGCAGATAGCGAGAACGGGTATAGATGGGGGCTTTTTCGTCGTAGAAACTAAAGGCGGGATTGGGTTGTTGAGTCAGGGCGAGATTAGACTCATAAAAGGCTTCAATCGTCCCGATATCTTCCCAGTAACCCTTAAATAAATAAGCCTGAAGATTGTAGTCTTTAGCCGCCGAGGGAATAATTTCCTTGCCGAAATCGGTCTGTTCTTTATTGGCATCGAGCAGATCGATTAAAACATTCTTTTTAAAGACATAAATTCCCATGGAAGCGATGTAGGGACTTTGACGAGCTTGGTCGGGACTTAAGCCTAAAATCGTCGTATCTACCCGCATTCTTTCCAATTCTGCCCCTTTGGGTTTCTCATAAAAATCGACAATTCGCCCCGAATCATTGATTTTCATCACCCCAAAAGCGGAGGCCCGACGTTCATCGATGGGAACCACTGATAAAGTGATATCGGCGTTGGTTTCCCGATGGCGTTCGATGAACTTGCTGTAGTCCATGCGATAGAGATGATCTCCCGAGAGAATTAGATATTCATCGATATCCCAATCCTTCATCGTCCAGATGTATTGTCGTACTGCGTCGGCCGTGCCTTGGAACCATTGAGGATTTTCCATGGTTTGTTGAGCCGCCAAAACTTCCACGAAACCATCGCTAAAACCCGTAAAATTATAGGTACGATTGAGGTGACGATTGAGGGAAGCGGAATTAAATTGCGTCAACACATAGATTTTGTCAATCTGGGAGTTAATACAATTGCTGACGGGAATATCGATTAAGCGATATTTTCCCGCTAGGGGGACGGCAGGTTTTGCCCGCAGTTTCGTTAACGGATAAAGGCGAGTTCCGGCCCCGCCACCTAAGATAATAGCTAATACTTTTTTCACGCGCGTAACCCTCGCGATTGGCTGTTTCCTTCTCAAAGTAAGTGTAGGATGATAGCGCACCTTATTGATAGAGGGGAAACAAAAATCTAGATCCAAAAGTCATCAAGAGGGAATTGATCGGAGTCTTTGCGGATAAATTCGCTAAAATCATGAATTTCTGGGCTAAATCATTAATATTCACCTTTTTTCTTCCTTTACCTTACCTAATGCCCGCCACGGTGACTGGCGATCGCTGTTCTTGGTTAGCCCAAGGTTCCGATGTACAGACTTTCGGTAAACAAGGTCAAAGTGGGAAAGCTGGCAAGGTCGGCAGCCAAGGCAAAAATAGTGACAGTTTAACCCTTTTTCTCGATGGTTCTCCCCTAAAACTCGATATTTCAGGACAAAAAGGGGTTGATGGTGAAAATGGCGGCAATGGCAGCGATGGCAACTGTAGCGGTCAACCTAGCAACGTCACACGAAATCTTCAGGCGGCCGGTGGTGGTAACGGTGGCAATGGGGGTAATGGTGGTGATGGGGGCAATGGCGGCGCTTTAACCCTCTATGCTACTAATTTAGATTTTCTCCGACAAATAACGGTTAATGCGGCCGGAGGCGCTGGAGGTTTTGGGGGTCAGGGAGGCCAAGGAGGCAAGGGTTGTCGCTGTTCCCAACCTTTTTGGACAATTCAAACCTGTAGCGGTAGGCCGGGGGATGCCAATTATAGCTGTACCACCAGAGAATTTAGCTGTCAGGATGGTCTGGATGGGGCGACGGGTAATAGTGGTCGTAACGGTCGCGAGGGACGTTTAGGACAGTTAACTTTAATTCAAATTGATCGCCCTTTAACTGCCGATCAACCGAGCGCAACTGTTGCCCTTGCGGAGTTAAAAGAACGGGGTTATATTCTCTCTAAAAATAGTTGGGAAACTCGCACTGGGGCAATGTCTTTATTTTCTCCCGGTTCCCTGATCGATGATCAATATCGGATTTTATTAGATCGATCTGAACGTTCTTTTATTTTAATTTGGAATGCGCCCCAAGAGTTTAACCGGTTTGCTAATCAGCGTTTTACTTTAACCCTCGATGATCAAAAGGAAATGAAGGTAACTGTCCCCAGTGAATTGTGGATTGAGGGAACCACTCAAAAACGCAATAATGTTACGGAATTTGTCGTTTATAATGCTGTTTTTGAACGAGATGTCACCCAATTAGAAGCAAAAGGTATTACAGGAAATGGTACTGATTTAAGGCTTTTTCTCGAAGATAAAGCTTCCCAATCAAATTTAATCGGCACTAAATTTAAACTGCGTTATCGCGTCACTCGTTGGCAAGCAGATGACCTGCAAACCAGTCCCAGAACCGATTTTGTCACTCGCTATGAAGGAGATATGCCTGCTAATTTGGTTCGACAGGAGGGCAATCAATTTATTCTCGATATCGGTCAATTACCCTTACCCGTGGAATCTTTGCGATCGGGTACGGGGATAGAAATCGAGTTACTTGCTACTCGTTCTTTTGCTGGTTATTCCAAAGAACAAAAAATCGTCATCCGCGACACGATTAAAGGGGCAAATATCCCACGGAGATAAGTCAAAAAAGTCCCCTTCTCCTTTCTCTCGTGCAGTCTTAACCAGTAATTTAGATAGCCAACTTAAGTAGCTGGTTATAATTAAATTAAAAATAGATTTTAGGTTCGATCCCCCCTTAGTACTAGGGTTGATTCATAGTAGGGTTGATTCATGAATCAACCCTACCCTTAGTCCCCCCTTGATAAGGGTGGTGTCTGATAATTTTTAACGCCTACCTACTTACCAAAAAGCTTTAAAATATGTTGAGAGGAAGACCGGTTCTTCTCTGGGGAAACCCAGAGAATGCCGCGATCAGCGATCAATGGCTACCCTCAAGGAGAAAATCAAGGGAAAGATGGGCAATATTTTAAGTGTGGCGCCGATGATGGATTATACCGATCGCCATTTTCGCTATTTTTTGCGACAAATTAGCCGTCGTCCCCTTCTCTACACGGAAATGATCACGACGATGGCGATCAAACACGGCGATCGCTATAAGTTGCTGGGGTTCTCCCTAGCAGAAAAACCTCTAGCTTTGCAGTTAGGGGGTGATAATCCCTATATTTTGGCAGAATGTGCTAAAATAGCCGAATATATGGGTTATGACGAGGTAAATCTCAATGTGGGTTGTCCTAGTTCTAGGGTAAAAGAGGGCAATTTCGGCGCTTGTTTGATGGCTAACCCGGAATTAGTCGCTAGGGGAATATCGGCAATGAATCAAGCTGTATCGATTCCCGTGACTGTAAAACAGAGAATTGGTATTGATGATCAGGATAGTTACGAAAATATGGCGAATTTTGTCCGTATTGTCGCAGATGCGGGTTGTCAACGTTTTACCATCCATGCGCGGAAAGCTTGGTTACAGGGATTAAGTCCTAAGGAAAATCGCACTGTCCCCCCCCTGCGTTACGATGATGTTTATCGCCTAAAAAATCAGTTTCCCCATTTGTTTATTGAAATTAATGGCGGTATCATTAATTTAGAACAGGCTAGACAACATTTACAATTAGTAGATGCGGTCATGATCGGTCGGGCAGCCTACGATAATCCCTATTTATTTGCCACAGTCGATCGAGATTTTTATGGGGAATCGGTTACTCCTCCTACCCGGGAAGAAGTAATCAAAAAAATGCTTCCCTACGTCGATGAGTGGGTGAGTAAAGGTTATAAATTACACCAGATCAGCAAACATCTTTTACAGCTTTTTGCCGGTCAGCCCGGAACTAAAGCCTGGAAGCGTTATATTAGTGAAAATAGCCATTTTCCTGGGGCCGATTCTGGGGTAATCTGGCAAGCTTTAGAGCAGGTAAATTCCCTAAATGATCTGGCCAATTCCCATTAATTTATTTTCTTTTCTATGATTACCCAATCCTCAATTACTGCCGGGGTAAAAAATTCAGCTATGGCGGATTTTGTTTATCAACCTCCCCCGGCAGCTATCACAGCTAAACGTATTTTAATTAAACCTAATTTAGGTTATCCTGTGCCACCACCAGTAACGGTTAGTCTGCCGGTATTAAGTCAAGTTTTGCGGGGATTGAGGGGGGTAAATCCTGGGGCAGAAATCATCTTATTAGAGGGAGTTTGTTCTGCTATTTCTTTGAGAGAAATTATCGATATTTTGGGGGTAAAATCTATTCTCGATCCTGGAATAACTATTCTTGATGCTGATAGTTTAACCCAGCAAGAATATCCGAATCTTTCCCCTTTTCCTGTCCGGTTTCCCTCGATGTTTGCCCCTAAAATTATCGAAGAAGTGGATTGTCGGATCACGATTGGAACCTTAAAACGCACCCATTTAAAGGATAAACCCTTGATTTCTGCTTCTTTAAAAAATCTCTATGGACTCTTTCCCCGTAGTCATTATAAAGCCCGTAGTCCCAACTCGCGGGGGCAATTACATCGCCCCTCCGTACCGCTAATTTTACAGGATGTTTATTTTTGTATCGGTCATCTTTTTGATGGGGCAGTGGTGGACGCTAATCTTAAATATTTTAGTAGTAATTGGCGACCGGATCGAGGAAAATCTATTCCTCTGGGTCAAGTATTTTGGGGTGATGATATGATTAGCGTGGATCGCAGTGCTTGCCTGTTGGGTGATGAACCGATGCCGAGTTATTTAGATGCGATCGATTTGCTTCGTTCTCAACTTTTAAACGAAACCAATTAAAGTTAATAATTTTTGGCTAAAATAGGCAAACACTTGTATTAAATAAGCTCTGGCTTATTATTTCTACTGCAAAGCCTTCCACTCCTAGGCTGACATGACGGTATTTTATACTAAATCCTGTTTAAAAAATATACAGGAGAGTGGGGATCACCGGAGCGGAGGGGGAAACAGTCTATAACTGGGTTTTTACGGAAGCGAGCGAGGTAGGGTTTGACATTCTCCAAGATTACCCCATTGTCGAGTGAACTGCTCTTTAGGTTGCCCAAAACCCCCCCCTCGGTGAGCGGTTATGCGTCTATCCAGATGCTGCCGTCTTCGATGCGAAGGGGATAAACGGGTAAAGCTTGGGGTTGAGAAACTGCCGCCATCGCTTTGTTAACCACAGGGGGCCAGGTAATCCAGTCTTTGACAGCACCACTACAGAGATCAAAAGAACTACGATGCCAGGGACAAACGATCGCGCCGTCTTCGGTAATTTTGCCCTTCGTCATCGATAATTTTAAATGAGGACAACGATTACCGACGGCGTGGAATTGACCGTTATTGTTAATCAACAGAATGGAATTTTCCCCCACTTTTACCACTTGACGGGCGCCGGGGGCAAGGGAATCTACAGATAATACTTTTGTCCAACTCATATTTTTATTTAACTAAGGGAGAGATCGAGAATCGTTTCGGGGTAATTTTGGGCAATAATATCCTGTTTAGCCCATTGTTGGTAATCTTGCAACAATTGACTCATTAAACGCTGTTTAATCCGCAATAAAACCCCTTTTAAGAGACTATTACCGGCGATTTCTAACAGCGGACGCGGGGTTAACCATAATGGTGGTGGTAAGGCGACTTTCACCTCAAGATTGGCTTTCCCCGCTAGATAGGTTTGATTATTTTTTTCCACAGGAGCGAGTTTGCCTTGAACATTGAGGCTAAAGCGATCGTTGATATAATCAATACCTTTGATCTGACAGTCTTCTGATTGCAAAAATATCGTCCCCTCAGAGGTGGCCCAGACATTAAGAATAACCGTGGGCTGAAAATAGTACATATTCAAGAAGTTTAGGGGACGCATTTTTAGGCGAAACCGATTCTCAGACAGGTGTTCTGTTAAGCTAGTCTCAACGATAGCCTGTACTAATCTTTGCGGTTGACGCAGATAATGCTGAATCGGTATGGTTTGTTCAGCAACAACAATTTCTAGGGATTCGGCAGCGGTAAAAGTTACTTCCATACGTTGGTTATCTTAAATTTGTCTCCCTTCTTAATTTTACTTTACAAAACTTATACTTTTCGACGGTCCAGATGTAGAAATTTTACCGCTAAGAGGGGACACAAACCAGATTTTTGCCCAAAGTTGGGCTTTTTTCAGTGATCAGTGATCAGTGGGGGGTTTTAAGTCAAGAGTGGGGGGGAGCGGGCAGCAATTCTCATTTTAAGGTTTCATGACATTAAAACCCTTGCACCTAGAGGGGTTAATAATTCTTAACGAATCTCTAGATCGCTGAAACAACGCAAAATCGTTTCAAAATGAGAATTGCTGCCCCAACTAGGCCCACAAGAGCGGCATCGCACTTTAACCCACAACTTCAATCAATGGGCATGGTGCGTTCCCCAAAATCGATCGCTGGAGCAGTGGGACTTGCATTAGGGAACGCACCCTACAAGATCGGCGATCGCACTATTGTATTTAGATTGTAAGACGGATTCGATGGTGGGTGCTGTTATGGTGAGTTTTAACTAGCTGCTTATGGCTGATTGTCTCAGTCAAGGGGACAATTTGCTAACTGGGAGGGCGAGTTTCTAACGTAGTAGGTTTTCTTTTCTACAATCGTATAGCACCACTCAGATTAGTCTTCTTTACTCATAAGTCAACTCCGTTGCTTATTTCTGATCGATTCTTAGGAAAGATGTATAAGCATTGCCAAACCATCCTAAAACCATGTAGAAAACATTATTGATATAGTCAGGCACTTTTTCACTTCTATAAAAAACAGCATAAATAAACATAGTTAAACCAAAAAAAACTAAGATTGTCGCTAAAATCCAATTAGTTGTTAAAATTAGCTTAGTGGTTGCTAGATCTTTAGAAGATGGACGCTTAGATGGGTTTTGAGGAGCTTCACCCAATTCTTCAAGAGGAATAGTTTCATAAGAATTAGTTTCAATCTTACCGAGAAAAGTATAGTTAAGAAAGCGCACAATCTTCTTCATCACAATTAAACCCCCATTTTTGTCTTGGTGCATTAAACACGACTTTATTCTGATTTAAAATGTCTCTACCAATGGCAGCATATTCTTTACTGGGAATTGATACGACTTCAATCTCACCCTGAAAATCTATCTGGTTTGTAGTATCAATTACTCTAAGGTATATTAGATATGTTAGCAGTTCACCAGACTGATCATTAGCCATTCTGAATGACTTTTTTCCAAAAGGATATAGAGGACTTATCCTTGCTAACTCTTGAATAATTTTTCCAGGAACAACAGTCATTACTGCACCAGTGTCAATAATAGCTGGAATGGGAAGACGAATAATAGATTCGTCTGAGGGATGAGAAACTACAATCTTAGCTTCTGGACATAGTGGATATAGAGCACTTGGTGATTGGAGATTACCGTATTTGTACATAGTCTTTATCCTTTATTCAAATTTGTAGAATATATCTAAAGAACTTGGTAAGTCAATCACGACATCTGCTTCGTCTGTCAGGATACTTGTCTTTTTAACAACTTTTTGAACTTTTGTAAATAATTTTAGTTGTGATTTTTCGGGATACTTCTCCCTTATGAATTTCAGCAGTTCTTGTTCATCTATAATTTCTGGAAAAACTTGCTCGCCACCTACAAAAGCAACATACTTGCTTTCATATTTTGCCAACCAATCCCTATCTGATTGACATTTTTCGTATGCTTCAAAATTGCTATCCATATCTGAAAGTAATTTTTTATCATTAGGTATAGATAATGTAGCACTTGTATTTTTTGCCGATAGTTGTTCAAGTTCAAGTTTTTGTCGATCTCTTTCTAATTCTAACTTTTCTTTTTCAGGCAGTTCAATAGATATAAGTTTTTGTCGATCTCTTTCTAATTCTAACTTTTCTTTTTCAAGCAGTTCAATAAATATATTTCGATACTCATCATCACTATTCTTAATTTTATTCTGTATTTCATCAATGAGTTGCCGTAGGGATTTGATAAAATCAGCAGCAATCCTACAGGCACCTTCTTTTAATTTAGTTCCTTTCTCTTTATAAGCTACCAAGTTTTTGTCTATTTTACGCGCTTGTCTTTCATACTTAGGATATGCTGACCACATTACTACACGAATGTTTTCATCTATTGCTTTGAGTTTTGTTAAAGCATCTAAACCTTCAGCGGGATTGTTCCCAATTTTATTATCAAGAATATAAATTCCCGCTTCTTTATTTCTGGCATACGCAGCAACTTCATCACTGTTTCTTGCCATTTTGACTGTCCAGCCTAATTTCCCTTCTATAACCTCTTTGATAGCCTCCTCTGCTGCTGGGCTATCCTCCATTACTACAACTTCTTTTTTCAAGACTGCCTTGCACATAGATCGATTATCAAATATTGCTGCTGACATTTTAATTCTCCTTTTGTTGTGTTTTTACATTATGGATCAACTTTGATACCATTTGAGCGGAATATTTACAAAAAATGTGGTTCCCTTGCCAACGGTGGAGTCGTAGTATATTTTACCACCATGTTCGCGCAGGATTTCACTGACGACATACAGCCCCATGCCTGTACCTCCTTCAGATTTGCGAGTCGAAAATCCTTTTTTGAAAACTTCATCTTTGATTTCATTGGGTATGCCTGATCCATTGTCTTCAATGCTAATCTGTATATATTCTATACCATCAGATGTCACAATGAAAGTTTTGATGAAAATCTTTGCTTTTTTGGGCTTGGCTTTTTCAATAGCTTCTATCGCATTGGCAATTAAGTTATGGATGATTTGCTTAAATTTCGTTTCGTCAACCTCAATGATTGGTATGGTTTTGTCTGGTATAATTACAACTTCAATGTCTCTGGAAGCCAAATCAAAAAACTTGGCAGCCTTTCTTACTAAGTCATTGATATCGATAGCGGTAGGAACGCTAGATTCTGATTCAAATTCAGATCTTATACCTTCTATACGCCTGTCTATCCATTCTATTTGCTCACTAACAATTCGCTCTTTTTCTCTATTACTTTTGCCACTATCACTCAACAGTTTTTGTAGGTTATAAGAGATGTCAATTAATTCATTCTTATATTCGTGAAGGAAGCTCTTTAAATTAGTGTCAAATCCTTGAGCATAAACCTTATTGTGGAATTCACGCTTTTCATTTTCTAATTCTATTCTTTCTTTAGATAACTCTTCTTTGTACTGAACTATGTATATAATCGCAGCCGTCAAAAATGATATGGTCCTCAAAAATGATTTATCGCTATCAGAAAATTCATGCTTGTAGCCAGTATAAACAGAGATATTGCCAACAACATTATCTTCAATTGAAAGTGGTACACACGCATGAGATTTTAAGCTATTTTTTTCTATCCATGTTTTATTAAAATATGGTTTTTTGTAGTTTTCAATATCATTGATATACTCGGCAGTGTTGGTTTTAAATACTTGTCCTACAATGCCATCTCCCACTTTTACTGGCTTATTGTCGCGTTCTCCACAAATGTCATTTGTTGTAGATATTTTGACGATTTCTAATTCATTGTTTTTATTCTTGATACGCAAGATACAAACCTTATAAGGAGTCAGGTCTGAAACCAGATCGTCGGCAATTGATTCTAGTATTTTTGTAAATTCATTTTGATTGAATTTATGCTCCGCTCCTAAAGATATAATTTCTTGAGTGATTTTATTATATTCTTCTAGATTTTTCCTTCTACCAAAATCTGATATGATCTTAGAAACAGTGGTGCTAATTAGCATTAACCAGGATAAATCTTCATTTTGGAATCCATTGCTGTCACTTTTATTTAACACTTCTAATGTACCAAAAGTTCTATTCAAGCCATTGAGAGGAACTGAAATACCGCACCTTAAATATCCTAAAGTATCCTGATATTCTTTGCCATACTTCATATCTGGAAAATCTCTCATAATATTATTAGAATATTGTGGTTCTCCATAAGTTGAATCCAATAAATCTAAGCCAGTAGGAGGTACTGCCTTTCCAGAAAAACTTTCGTCAGGTTTGTAAGTTTCGTCAGCCAGCCATGACGCAGGGAGAGGATTACCCTCTCTATCAACGCCATCAATACCAAAGCGTTTGAGGACACCATCCTTAGAAAAAAGAAAAATCGATGCCACTTGCACGTTTAATTTCTCGCGCACTTCTTGCAGTGCTACCTGTATGGCTTCTTCCTGACTCTTACAGCGGATGAGAGTCTTGCTGACTTGATTGAGACTGCGAAGCTGTATTAGTATCTGTTCTCTCTCCATAACCAGCGCCTCACTACTACTCTGTAAATGGCCACAATTTTAAATTCCGGATTTCGGATTGTCAGCGGTAACTTTACAAAAGTTTACGGTAGGGTTTCATACATTATAACTTCGTCCATTGCATCACATAAACCGAAGAACCTGAATTGGGGTGATGGGGTGATGGGAAGTGTCGTGAAGTGAAGGCAAAAAGACAAACAGCCTCTACAATGATAAAAGGTGAGACCTCTAGGGAATGCAAAATAATTATCATGAAGCCAAGAGACCTAATTAAAGTCTTAATTGCTGACGATCAAGAGTTAACCTGTTTAGGACTCAAGATTTTAATTTCCCAGCAGCAGGATTGTCAGGTGGTGGGAATTGCGGTTAATGGTCAACAGGCGATCAACTTGGCGAAAAGTTGTCAACCAGATGTAATTATTTTAGATATACAGATGCCTGTCTTAGATGGACACAGCGCCGCTATTCAAATCAAACAATTCGACCCTTATATTCGCATTATCGCCTATAGTTCCTTGCCAAAGCTTCCAATGGAAAAAAATAATCAAAGTATAGCTTTTGACCTATACTGCTCTAAAGATATATCTTCCCAAGCTCTGATCAAAGCGATCGATGACTTGGGAAAATTAGCACAATCGGACAAACATCAATCCCGTCGAGTCGGATAGTTAACTAAGTTTTTCTTCAGGAAAAGTTGCTTGAAACTCATCGAGTAATTCATCCAACTCCTCAAGAGCTTGATTAACATCTAATCTCAGGCCGCCAATGTCGGGTTTATCGCGCAATTGCAGTAAATAATCGCGTTTATTAGCCATTTGTTGCACTTTATCGATCAAGCTGGTTTTATCCATAATTCACCCTCTGGTACTGACTGCGATTATATCTCAGTCAGCCCGTATCAGTGGATCTGCTCCAAAAATCAAAAATCTTCTCTTGGGTGAGGAGACAGGAGGTTCCCAGGCTCTCTTGGGTTTGGTGGGTAAAATGTGTTCTAAGATATAGTCTGGCGAGCAAGTGGAATGAACCACAGAGACACAAAGGACACAAAGATCGCTCCTATGCAAGTTAAACTGATCACACAAAGAATAAGAGAGCCACTCCGACAGAGGAGGATAAAAAAGACAAGAGACAGCTAACTGATAACTGATAACTGATAACTGATAACTGATTTTCCTATGTCTCCTCTAGATTCTCATTGCACAGAAATAACTACCGTTGCCGATCCTATTTATCTAGAAATCTTTAAAAATCTCTATCAATTTATTGCCGAAGAAATGGGGATTACTCTCCAAAATACGGCAGCAAGTGTCAATATTAAAGAACGTCTAGACTTCTCCTGTGCTATCTTTGATGAGGTAGGAAATTTAATCGCCAATGCTCCTCATATTCCCGTCCATTTAGGTTCTATGGCCGATAGTGTCAAAAGCTTAATTCAGGATAAAGGTGAGACGATTCGTCCAGGGAATGTTTATCTGGCTAATAATCCTTATAATGGCGGTACTCACCTGCCAGATGTCACAGTAATTAGTCCTATTTTTGACCGCCAAAATCAGGAAATATTATTTTATCTTGCCTCCCGGGGACATCAAGCTGATATCGGTGGAATTACCCCCGGTTCTATGCCTCCCCATTCTGTCCATATTAGCGAAGAAGGAATTTTATTCGATAATTTTTTGCTGGTAGCAGCGGGACAGTTTCGGGAACAAGAATTAATTAATCACTTAACTAATAGTCCTTTTCCTGCACGCAATATCGCCCAAAATATTGCCGATTTTCAGGCACAAATAGCCGCTAATGCCAAGGGGGAAAGAGAATTACATAATATGGTTGAGCGCTACGGATTAGCTATGGTTAAAGCCTATCAACAGTTCGTTCAAGATAATGCGGAATTAGCGGTTAGAAAAGCTATATCTGTCTTAAAAGATGGTGAATTTACTTATTATCTGGATAACGGTGCTGTCATCAAGGTCAAGATCACCATAGATATTGATAATTGTCAAGCAACCATCGATTTTACTGGCACATCTGACCAGTTAAATAATAATTTTAATGCACCCCTAGCAGTGACAAGAGCGGCGGTTTTATACGTTTTTCGTACCCTTGTGGAGGAGGCAATTCCTTTAAATGCTGGCTGTTTCAAACCCCTCCATTTAATTATCCCATCTGGCTGTTTTCTTAATCCCGTTTATCCAGCGGCCGTAGTAGCTGGAAATGTGGAAACTTCCCAGGCCATAGTTAATGCTTTATACGGTGCTTTAGGCATTCAGGCAGCCAGTCAAGGAACGATGAATAATTTCACTTTTGGCAATCAAGAATATCAATATTATGAGACTATTTGTGGCGGTTCTGGTGCGGGAGCAAATTTTGCGGGAACTGCTGCCGTACAAACCCAGATGACTAATTCCCGTCTCACCGATCCAGAAGTATTAGAAATGCGCTATCCTGTGTTAGTGGAAAGTTTTAGCATTCGCCACGATAGTGGCGGTAAGGGACAATATTCTGGAGGTGATGGTGTGATTAGAAGAATTAAATTTCAAGAGTCCATGACTGCTAATATTTTATCGGGTAATCGCCAGATTCCCCCCTTTGGACTAGCGGGAGGAAAAGCAGGTAAAATAGGACGTAATGCCGTGGAAAGAAACGATGGAACTATTGAAGAATTGCCCGGTACTGCGACTGTAGAAATGAACCCCGGTGATATTTTTATTATTGAAACCCCCGGCGGTGGTGGCTATGGAAATTGTTGAACGATAACTTTAATTTTAATTAAGTACCTAAGCAAAATTAAGTAAGTGGTTATAATTAAATTAGAGATAGATCCCCCCTTAATCCCCCCTTAATAAGGGGGGTGTCTGACGATTTACTGATTAAATCATGACAATTATCTTAGCGATCGAAACCAGTTGCGATGAAACGGCTGTGGCTATTGTTAACAATAACCAGGTGTTGAGTAGTGTGGTTTCCTCTCAAATTGATCTCCATCGTCTCTATGGCGGTGTTGTGCCGGAAATGGCCTCCCGACAACACCTAGAAACCATTAATTTTTGTCTAGAAAAAGCTTGGCAAGAAACGGGTTTAACTTGGTCAGAAATTGATGGAATAGCCGCCACAGTTGCCCCCGGTTTAGTAGGTGCTTTAATGGTGGGAATGACGGCAGCCAAAACCCTCGCTATTGTCCACGATAAACCCTTTATCGGCATTCATCATCTCGAAGGTCATATCTATGCTTCCTATCTCGCTGAACCCGATCTTAAACCACCTTTTTTATCTCTTTTAGTCTCTGGGGGTCATACCAGTTTAATCCATGTGCAGGCCTGCGGTAAATATCAACAATTAGGAACCACTAGAGATGATGCAGCTGGAGAAGCTTTTGATAAAGTGGCACGATTATTAAACTTAAGTTATCCTGGTGGTCCGATAATTGATCGCATTGCTAAAGATGGTAATCCCCAAGCTTTTCCCTTACCTGAAGGTAAAATATCTTTACCAACCGGCGGTTTTCATGCCTACGATTCCAGTTTTAGCGGTTTAAAAACTGCCGTTTTGCGCTTAGTAGAGAAATTCGAGCCAGATAATTTACCCGTAGCTGATATAGCCGCTAGTTTTCAAGATACGGTAGCCAGAAGTTTAACCCGTCGGACAATCAATTGTGCCTTAGATTATGGCTTAAAAACTATCGCGATCGGGGGAGGAGTAGCTGCTAATAGTGCCTTAAGAAATCATCTGGAAACTGCCGCCAAAAATCATGATTTAACCGTCTATTTTCCGCCACTTAAACTCTGTACAGATAACGCCGCTATGATTGCTCGCGCTGCTGTTGATCATTATGATCTGGGTCATTTTTCTGACCTTTCTCTCGGTGTTCGTTCCCGTTTACCTTTAAGCGAAGTTATGCAATTATATAATACGTCAGATTTTTAGATATCAGCCGTCAGTATTCAGAATTGAGGAGATTGCTTTTATCTATTCTCCCCATCACCCCATCACCCCACCACCCCACTTCATAATTCATAATTCATAATTCATAATTTATAATGTTTGGCTTTTTAAATCTCAATAAACCCCCCGATTGGACTTCTCATGATTGTGTGGCCAAAGTCCGAAAAATTCTTAAGACTAAACGAGTCGGCCATGGCGGAACTTTAGATCCTATGGCCACGGGAGTTTTACCGATCGCCGTCGGGTCTGCCACCCGATTACTGCCCTATTTACCCGAAAATAAGGCTTATCGGGCAAAAATCCAGTTAGGACTCAGCACCGATACCGATGATATTACGGGAAAAGCGATCGCCACTTGTCCCTGGCCCGATTTAACTTTAGAGGCAGTTAAACCCCATTTAGCGGAATTTATTGGCAATATTGCCCAGATTCCGCCGATGTATAGTGCTATTCAAAAGGATGGTCGCCGTCTCTACGAATTGGCACGCAAAGGGGAAATAATCGCAGTGGAGCCTCGTCAGGTCAAAATTGACCAAATTACGGTTTTAGGCTGGTTAGAGGGCGAATTTCCACAAATAGAGCTAGATATTCACTGTGGATCGGGGACTTATATCCGTTCCCTGGCCAGAGATTTGGGGAAGGTGTTAGCTGTCGGTGGCACTTTAGCCGGTTTAACTCGCACGGAAAGCTGTGGTTTTCAATTAGCTGATAGTATTAATCTCGAAGCTTTAATGGCTAATTCCGAGGCTTTAATTTCGCCTCGCATTGCCTTGGCACATCTAGACTGGATTTCTTTGACATCAGAAAGAGTTATCGATTGGTTTCACGGCAGAAAAATTAATCTCACCGATACAAATGTTATGATTGGTTCTCTGGTTGCCGTGGAGTCTTTAGAAGCTCAATTTATCGGCATTGCTGAGATAGTTGTCAGAGAAGATGAATACTACCTACAGCCTAAAATAGTTATTCAGCAATAGGGTTAATAATAAACACTTTTTCTATATCTTAAGTATGCTTATCTGGACAAACTAAGCTTTTTTATCAACAGTATAAACCCACTGATTATGATTTTTTTTGGCCACGATTTTTTTAGAAGCGACCAAAGATTTTAGACAAAGATTGAGCATAGAAACGGGACGATTTAAGCGCTCACTCAATTCTTGAACTGTGATTCCTTGGGGATAAAATTGCATAAGTTCAAAAATTTGTGCGCTAGTATTTAGTCCTTTTGTCGGACTAATAATCTTGATAGCCAAGGCTAGTAATCGGGAGAAACGACAGGCCATTAGACCCTTGTTTGTCGCTGCTTTGTTCCGATAGATCTAGCCTTTTTTTCGAGAAGTTATTAGGGTTTAAAATGCTAATAAAACCTTGACGGAAATAGAGATTAATTTGTTCCCATAATCTCTTGAATAGCAGATAAAAGACGATCGATTTCCTCATCAGTGCCGATAGAAATCCGCACATAATTCTGAATGCGAGGATGTTTAAAATATCGCACTAATATCTGACGCTCTTTGAGTTGATTATATAACTCACTGGCACTAATCTGGGGGGGAGAAGCGAGGATAAAATTAGCTTCCGAGTCAAAAACAATAAATCCCAACTCGCGCAAAGAAGTAATTAAACGGCCGCGGGTTTGACGGACTTTTTGCCAAACTTGCTCAAAATAATTATGGTGTTTTAAAGCTGCTGTGGCTAAAGTTTGAGCGATGCGATCTAAATTATAGGAATCACGCACCTTATCCATCTGTTCGATAATTGCCCTGGAAGCAAAACCGAAACCGACTCTTAACCCCGCTAAACTATAACTTTTCGACATAGTGCGACTAATGATGACATTATCGTAACGGGAGAGAAAATCGAGATGATTGTCATCACTAAAATCCACATAAGCTTCATCAATTAATACCACTCCCGACGCATTAGCACAGGTTGCTTCTAAATAGTCGCGATCAAGATGTTTACCGAGGGGAGGATTAGGAGAAGCCAGAAAAATTAATTTCGCTTCCGGACAAATAATCGGTCCTTCCAATGCAAATTTATCATTAGTGGGAAATTCGATAATATTTGCCCCGTGTACCCGGGCAATTGTCTCGTAAAGGGAATAGGTTAAATCTAAAAAAGCGACACTTTCGCCAGGGTTAACAAAAGTTCGCAGGGCGATATTAAGGATATCATCGGAGCCATTACCCGCGATTATCTGATCGGCTGTTATGCCGTATAATTCCGCCGCCGTTTGCCGTAACTCTTTGGAGATAGGATCGGGATAGAGTCGGACTTTCTCTAATTGCTCTGGCAGGTGGGCAAAAATTTCCGCCGGTGGGGGATAGGGATTCTCATTGGTGTTAAGTTTGGTAAATCCCGCGCTTTGGGGCTGTTCTCCCGGAGTGTAAGCGGGGGTTTGACGAACACAATCGCGTGTAGGTAGCATGGACTCTCTGGGGCGGCAATTTCTAGCAAGCTTTCTATTGTAACAAATCCTCGCCGATGATCGGGGGTTGAATAGATGTCAACCCCCAATGGTAAAACTAATTAGGGTTGGCTGAATAAATCTAAAAACCTTGTTGGATAATATCTTTAGGCTTTTTTGAAATCAAAAAGTGCCAGCGATTGGAGTGATTGGGGGGAAAATTCAGGGACTTTTTCCCTAAAAATTAGGTAATTGACTCCCTGAAAATGGGTAAAACCCCACACCCCACACCCCACACCCGTTCGGCTGAGCTCACGGCCGAAGCCCACACCCTGCCACCAGGAAAAACTTTTCAGCAAACCCTAATTAAGGTTCTACCCAACGGCCATCGGCTTTAATTAAATTAATCAACTCGTTGACACCTTCACTTTCGGGGACCCGTTTAATTTCCTCGCGACCGCGATAAAGGGAGATATAACCAGCCTGTTTCCCCACATAACCATAGTCTGCGTCGGCCATTTCTCCCGGTCCATTGACAATACAACCCATAACGGCGATATCGAGTCCAGTCAGGTGTTGAGTCGCTCCCCGCACTTGCTGCAGGACATCTTCTAAATTAAAAAGAGTGCGACCACAGGAAGGACAGGCAACGTATTCGACCATGGTTTTCCGCAGTCCCAGGGCCTGGAGAATGCTGTAACAGACGGGAATTTCCTTTTCGGGAACTTCCGTCAGGGAAACGCGAATCGTATCACCAATACCGTCCGCTAAGAGAGTGGCAATCCCGGCAGTGGATTTAATTCGTCCGTATTCCCCATCTCCTGCTTCAGTAACACCCAAATGTAGGGGATAATCCATCCCTAAGTCGTCCATGCGCTTAACCATGAGACGATAGGCGGCCACCATCACCGGCACGCGGGAAGCTTTCAGGGAAACCACCAGATTGCGAAAATCGAGGGATTCGCAGATGCGGATAAATTCTAAAGCCGACTGTACCATTCCTTCGGGGGTGTCACCGTAGGTAAAGAGCATTCTTTCGGCCAGAGAACCATGGTTAACGCCGATTCGCATCGCTTTACCTTGATCTCGCAGGGAAACTACTAAAGGTTTCAGGGTTTCGGCGATTTTTTCGCCAATTTCATCAAATTCTGCTTGACTATACTCGCTGCGGTCGGCTTTCGGTTTCTCGAAAACGTACAAACCGGGGTTAATCCGCACTTTATCGACGTGCTTGGCCACTTCTAGGGCGATTTTCATGCCGTTGTGATGTACATCGGCTACTAACGGCACGGGTTGATAGGTGGCGAGCAGTTTTTCCCTAATTTTAGCTAAAGCGGTGGCGTGAACCAGACTCGGCACGGTGACGCGAACAATTTCACAACCGACTTCATGGAGGCGACGGATACCGGCCACGGAACCATCTATATCAAGGGTATCCTCGTTAATCATCGACTGCACGACCACGGGATGACCACCACCGATGGTAACGCTACCTACCCGGACGGGACGGGTTTTGCGTCGGTGAATCGTGGTGTCGAATTCGGAGGCAGTTGCAGGGGGGTTGAGCGTCGATTCCAAGGTTTGCATAGGACTATCACCAACAATCACTCTCCCTATTCTCTCAAAGAACAGCAACAGATTCTAGCCACTCTAATAAAATTGGGTTAAAACGATCCGGACATTCATCCTGTAAACAATGACCTGCCCGGTCAAATTCTACATATTTAATCCTAGGATTAAGGGAGACAAAACCCTGGGCTAACTGGACGGGAACCATCCGATCTTGCTTGCCCCAACATAATAAAATCGGGATTTCTAAGCGTGGTAAAATTAACTTTGCCGGTGGACAATATTCGGGATGATTGACAGCTTGTGCCAGGGAAATAAAGGCCTCCGCTGCCCCCTCATCTAGGGTTGGGGCGGCGATAATTTGTACTAATTCGTCGCTAACTGCTTTCTTGTCTTCGTAGGCGATTCCTGTCCATTTTTTCAAGACTTGCGGACGACGCAGATAGTAAAATATCGGTTTTAATAGCCAAGGAGAAGTGAAAAAGTTTTCGATGGGAGTGACGATATTTAATAACCAATCGGCAATCATTTCCCGCCGACGGCTGACATCGGGTAAACTGATCATAACTAATCCGGCTACCATTTCCGGATATTTACCCCCTAGGGCCATACTAACTAAAGAACCGATCGAATTTCCCACTAATACCACCGGTCTATTGATAAAAGTTTGCCAGAAATCATGTATTTGTTCCACCCAGAGATTAACGGTATAGGGAACCTGCACTTTGCGCGAACCACCGAAACCTAATAAATCTACCGCGTAAACTCGATGATTTTGGCTGAGAATAGGAATATTATGGCGCCAATGTTCGATCGCCGCTCCAAATCCGTGCAGTAAAATTAAAGGGGGATTATCGGCATCTTGGGGGTTTTTTGCCGGCATAAAACTATAACGAATTTGCCAACCGCGCCACACCCAATCCCGTTGATAACCGATGCGTTCTGTCCAAGCTGGTGAAGTTGTCACTTAAGTCAAACAATTAAGAGGTTTTCAGGAAATATCACTCTAAGTAGGTAGGAGTTAAAAATTATCAGATGCCCCCCTTATTAAGGGGGGACTAAGGGGGGATCGGCACCCCCCTTATCAAGGGGGGAAGGGGGGATCGAACCTAAAATCCATTTTTAATTTAATTATAACCAGCTACTTAGTTTTATTATACTGGTTTCCCCGTCCCTAACCGGCAGCCGAATAACATTTTTGTACTACTTTTCCCAAATATATTTAAATCTAGGGTTGATCTAGCCTATGCTAAAAAGAGGGGGATTAAAATCGCTCCTAAACTTTAATGGCAAATTTAGGATACTGCACAGATGGGCAATCTATTTGATGATGTCAGTCGCTTTCTTGAAACCCAACTGGAAGAATTTCTCAGAAGTCATCCCCAATTAGAATTACAGGCGCTGGTGGAACAACTGCGCGAACAGGAGCGCGATACTGCTAAACTGATTAGCGCCCTAGAAAATGAGCGTCAACGTCTCGAACAGCAAATTTTGGCCACTGCCCAAGATATCCAAACTTGGCACGCTAGAATTGATAAGGCTAAGGCTGCTGGACGGCAGGACTTGGTTAAGGCTGCTAGTGAACGCGAGGCGGCCCTCTTCCGTGAGGGTAATCAACTTTGGGGACGGATGGAAGGGGTGAAAAAACGTCTGAGTCAATCCCAAGAGTTACTGCAACAGATCCAACAACGTCGTCAAGAAGTGCAAATTAAAGCCGAAAAAGCCCCTAAAAATCAGTCGCGTGACTGGGAAACCACTTTTTGGGATCAACCCCAAGAATCGGACTATCAGCGCTCGAACTACGATAATCTCGATCTAAAATTTAAAGAATGGGAAATGGAAGAAGAATTGAAAAAATTAAAGCGAGAAATGGGACGATAATTACTGTTAAGTATCTAAGCACAATTAATTACACATCTAAGCCACTACTCCGTCAGACTTCTGCTGTGAGTAAACAGTGAACTGAAAACTAAAATCCGATCCCTAATAGCTGTATCCCGTCTCCTGTCTCGACTAGGAAATTAATTTTGCACGACTACTTAATTCATGATCCCTTTTTACCTTTGACTTCCTGCCAAGTGTTACCGACTCCCTGTAAAACCCCGCGAACTACTAAACCAATACCGCGACCGATAACTTGGATAAGAATATAGACTACTCCCTTACCCACCACCCGAAAAAAAGCGCGTAAACGAGGAGATAAAGAGTCTCTTAATTCTAAGGCGATCGAAACTAACCAGGGTATGCCTGTTAAACTATTTAATTCTTCCTGTCGAGGGGAATAAATGGCTAGAGATTGGATTTCTCCCTCGCTATAGTGAAATAATTGATATTGACTTTCAAAGATATCTTTAGGTTCTTGCCAGTATTGTTGCCGTCGGTATTTCCAAGATAATTCATTGCGAATTTTAGCTAATTTTCTGGCGATGAGAAATTCTGACTGGTAAAGTTTTTGTTTGATTCTTTCCGATTCCGAGAAGTTATTGAGAATAATTACTGTCACTGCATTGGCAATATTATGAATGAGATTTTGCAGGAGAATTTCGGCTCTGGCGATGGTTTCAGGAGCATTAGCCCGGTATTCTACTCCGTCAATAGTTAAACTATTTTCGTACACTAAATAGGAAAATAAGTCAAGAGCAAAAGGAATTTTATTGAGGATTTCTGTTTGAATTGCCTCTCTTTCTTCCAGAATAATTTCGTTAAGTCTGCCTTTACTAATTTCGTCATAAACCGAGGCATTAATTTCTAAAAATTTACGCGTAACTTTCTCCCAGATATCGTAAATAATCAGATTTAAGCGACTGGTTAATTCCCCGATGCTAATCTGTAAATATCTGATTTCATCGACATTTTTACGAATTTCATCGAGAACTAAATACAATAATTCCCGCTGCCGATTATCCAGTAAAACATCAATTTCAAAACTAATCTTTGTTCTATTAATTAAAGGCGATCGAATGACCGCTAAAGTGGACTCAAAAACCGCCGAAACACACAGGGGACGCTCGCGGCTTAAAATTGGTAATTCCCGATCGATATTGTTAATTATTACCGGGGGTGTGACTGAAGCTGAATTGTAATAGCTCCCTTCCAGGGGAATTAGTTTTCTCACTAGCCATAGGGCTGCTAAAAGTTCTCGTTTTCTTCCCTGCCAATAAAAGCGATCAAAGCCGGATAAAGACTGTTGATTGAGATGGAGATCAATTAAATGTAATTCACTTTCGATGCGATTTAATCCCGTTTTGCCAGCACTGATTAACCAATGGCTAGGGGCTAAACTTGAACGAGTAGCAATGGTGAGAGCAGAAGGGGCAACATCCGGGGATTCATCTCGGGAAATTTGCCCTAAAATAGTGATAAATTGCTCTAGGTTTGTGCCTTTGGGAATATAACCAGCGATGCCTAATTCTCTGGCGATTAGTTGCTGTCGGGAGTCGAGAGGAAAGGTTAATAAAACAATTTTACTTTCGGGATAGCGAGAGTGGAGAATTTCACAGTAAGACCAATCAAAGAGAGGATCGATAATAATAATTTCGGGGGAGGGATTCAGAGTCAAAGCGAAAATTGTTTCTAAATCCCCTTCGGTGACGATACTAATATTTTCTATCTGCGACAAGGCCTGCACCAGACCCAAGCGGAAAATCGGGTCATTATCGATGATAATTAGGGTGAGAGGGCGATCGATCACAAGAGTTGCAGCCTGTCAACGGATACTATTCACAGGGTCAATTATACAGTGATCTGGCTCATTTGTTTTGTTTATAGCCATAGAAATCGATGCGATAATCGGTAATTTTTACCCCCGTCGATGCCTCGATCTGTTTAATTAATTCCGGGGGAAGTTGGATATGCACATCGATGATTTCTTGACTGTCCAGACAATTGACGTGACTGTGGGAATCGCTGATGTTGCCGTAGAGTCTGCCGTCCCAGCGTTCCACAGATTCGATAATGCCTTGACCCGATAGAGCCTCTAGGTTTTGGTACACTGAGGTATGACCGATGTTTTTTCCTTGCAGATTGAGACGATCATAAATTTCTCGCGCTGATAGGTGTTCCTGCGCTTGCCACAGCAATTCTAAAATATAGCGACGCTGACGACTAACCCGCATTCCTAAAGTTTGACACCTTTCGATCGCATCTTCTAAACACCGGATCGGTTTTTGTTTTACCTCCAAATTGTCCATAGTTGTATCCGTTGACCTCCGCCCTAATACATAGTCATTACCAGTTTAGCTTAGTCTTTCGATCGATGTCCACATTGCCCCAGTTTTTAGCCCCTCTTCAAACTGAGATAAAAAATCAGCAGCGCCAGATTTGAGTAGATTTGCGGGCGAATGAGTGGAAAGAACCACAGAGGCACAAAGGACACAAAGATCGATCGCTACTATATAAGTTACACCGATCACACAAAGAATAAGAGAACCAACCATTTACTTATCTATATAGATAGGATTGAATATTTCCATAAAAAATCCTCTTGAAAAATATTTTGATCAACCTTAACTTTAAGGGGTACATTAATTTATTTTTAAGGCCATGGCCACCAAATCGCCAAAATTATTCGAGTCATTGCGGTCATAGACCGCAATGACTGTCACTACTGTTAGCCTCACTCTAGCCGCTGCTTCTGGTGCTAGTGCCGCAACAGTGTTCGGTTTCCAAGACGCTTACGATCCCATTAATTGGACATTTACCAATAGTAATGCCGACGGGTCGGTTAATACCGGCGGCGCTCCCGCGTCCATTAGCCTGACTGGGGGGGACGATGGTTCTGGCGTGCCTGGAACCACAGACTACACCACCACTGCGGCTGCGGCTGGGACGGTGACGTTTGATTGGAACTACTCTACTGCTGATGAGCCTTTCTTCGATCCCTTCGGATATCTGCTCAACGGCAGCTTCATCCAAGTAACTGACGATGGGGGAGGTGTTGTCCAAAACGGGACAGCGACGTTTAACGTCCTAGCTGGCGACAGTTTCGGTTTCCGTATTGACACTTTTGACAACTTTTTTGGACGGGGTAGTGTGACGATTTCTAACTTTTCGGCTCCGATTCCCGAACCCTCAACTGTGCTGAGTTTGCTGGTGTTGGGAGGCTTAGGCGCTGGACTGAAGTACCTTAAGCGGAATTGATATTCCAAAAAATAGGGGACTAGGAGTTGACCTCTCCTCCTAGTTCCCAACTTGATTAGCTGTTGACTGTCTGCGAGTGCCGGAGTTTGGAGCGGGGAGAGTTGCACAATTCTGGCTTTAAGTCAATAGCCTTTACAAAACTTCAAAAATTGCAACATAAAAAAATTTCATCACTGGCGGCTTTTTTTGGGCAAGAGAATCGATATAGTCCCCTGATTGTCTTGGTTTTCCCTTGATTTAAAGCTTAAAGGTTAAACTAAGCCCACAGCATACCACGATCATACCAGATTAATAAATGTAGGCAACCCCGATTTACAGCTAAATTTTGGCAAATTCTGGGAAAATCAAAATCTTGTAACTTGCTTGTTACACTTGACTAATCGCCCCAAATATTTAAATATTTTAATTATTTACCTTAAATTTATAATTTTTACTTATTTTTTGAGGACTGATTAACTAGGGTTGAGCAAAAAAGCTTGTAAGCTATGCCAAGACGCATTTTAAACACCTACCCTTAAATTAGCTCAATCTCCCCCAATCTCTTTACCGTTGCCTCTTGCCTATCCTAACCAAGAAATTAATTTTGCACGACTACTTATGAGTTAAGTAAGTAGTCATAATTAAATTGAAGATAGATTTTGCCTCTGATCCCCCCTGCCCCCCTTGATAAGGGGGGTGCCGATCCCACCTGCCCCCCTTGATAAGGGGGGTGCCGATAGGCGGGGGGATCCTCCTTAATAAGGGGGGTGTCTGATAACTTTTAACACCTACCTACTTATCAGCCATAGAAATCTTCGTCAAGAATCTGTTCTAAGGAAAAAGGGCAGTCTAAGGGATATACTTCCTCTGGAGGAATCGCAATTCCAAAGTCAGCCAATTTACTTTCCTTGATGGCAATTTTGCGACCTTTAGGATAGGTTTTATCGATGGCGATTGCTAGATGAGATTTCAAAGAAGGGGTGTTTTCTAGTAAGGCGACAACTCGTTCCCTGTGTTCGACAATGGAGCTATACCAGCTAGATTTCATGCTTTCAGGGGCGGAGGATTGTACTTTTAATTTCAGTAAATGAGCCAGCAAAATCATTAAATTTCCTTCCAAGGCATTTTTATCTGATTTACCCAATTCTTTTAACTCCTCAACCAAATGAGATACATCTAATGCCTGAAAATCTCCTTGTTCTAACTGACCTATTGTTGTTATCAGCCATAATTGAAAATCTTGTTCATAGAGTTCTGATTTAGTTATCATAATGTCTTCGATAATAGTTAATCTAGATTGAGTTATACTCTATTTTGCAGATTTCGGATGTTGCAATCGGTAAATGTTAAGTTTTACTACAGGATTTAACATCTGCGCCTATGCCCTATTCCCTTATCCTTAGGATAAGCGGTTAAAATACATCTTAGCTTAAGGACTAGAGAATATTATGAGACTAGAAAGAGAAGATTTTGATTGGGCAGTACAACAAAACCTAATTACTGCCAGCCAAGCTGAAAATTTATGGACGGCTTTTTTATCCCGTTATCCCCAAGAAGATGAAGTTAATCGCCCTCGCTTTAATTTCGCTAATGTGGCCTACTATTTTGGGGCGTTAATTGTCATCTCCGCCCTGGGGTGGTTTATGAACAAAGCTTGGGAGAGTTTCGGCGGTGCGGGACTATTTTTTATCGCCCTGTTTTATGCAATTTGTTTTATTTTCACCGGTAAAAATCTCTATTTTCAGCAAAATCTCAAAATCCCCGGCGGCCTTTTATTTACCATGGCAGTGGCAATGACTCCCTTAGCAATCTATGGTTTACAACGCTGGACAGGATACTGGCAAGCAGGAAATATGGCCATTTATCCAGATTTCTATACCTGGACTAAAGGCAGTTGGTTTTTAATGGAATTAGGCACGATTATCGCAGGATTAATAACTTTGCGATTTGTTAAATTTCCTTTTTTAACTGCACCGATCACCTTTAGTCTGTGGTATATGTCAATGGACTTAACTCCTTTACTATTTGGGGAGAACGAATATACATGGAGAGGACGACTGTGGGTATCCTTTTGGTTGGGAATTGCCTGTTTAATAACGGCCTATTTAATTGATGTACGTCAGCGTCGCAGTCGGGGAGATTTTGCTTTTTGGCTATACCTATTCGGATTAATTATGTTTTGGTTTAGTCTATCTCTCCTCATTGATGATAATGAAGCGCAACGATTTTTGTACTGTCTAATTAACTTGGGATTGATGTTATTATCCGTCCTGCTAAAAAGAAGATTATTTGTGGTTTTCGGAGGTGTCGGAGTATTTGCTTATCTTTCCTATCTCTCCTATCGTCTCTTTGCCGATTCAATTTTCTTTCCCTTTGCCCTAACCGCCCTAGGACTTGGTATTATCTATATGGGAGTTTTATATCAGCGTCATTACCCAACCCTAGCTAGATTTATTGAAAGTTATATCCCTCTCGAATGGCGCAATTTATTACCCAAAGATCGATAATTAGGAGAAATGGGGATATGGGGAAATGGGGAGATTCAACTAAAAAACCCCAACACCCCAACACCCGACACCATCTTTTTTACTTTTATGAAAATACTTATCGTTGATGATGAAAAAGAATTAACCGAACCCTTAGAACAAATTCTTGCTCAAGAAGGCTATGAAGTTGATATTGCTGATAATGGTCGGACGGGGTTAGAATTGGCACAAGAGAATAATTATGACCTCTTAATTCTCGATTGGATGTTACCCCAGCAATCCGGATTACAAATCTGTCAATATTTACGCAATCAAGGGGACACCACTCCCGTTTTGTTTCTAACCGCTAAGGATACCATAGATGATCGAGTGGCGGGATTAGATGCCGGCGCTGATGATTATTTAGTCAAACCCTTTCAACTGCGAGAATTATTAGCGAGAGTCCGCGCTTTATTGCGTCGTTCTCCCAATTTTGAAGCTAGTAATAGCAGTAAATTAAAATGTGCTGATTTAGAACTCGATAGCGAAAATCAAGTGGCCTATCGTCACGGTCGCACGATCAGTTTATCAGCAAAAGAAATACAATTATTAACTTTATTTATGACCCATCCGGGGCAACTTCTCACCCATGAACAAATTTATCAGCATCTCTGGTCAGAAGGGGAGCAACCTAATAGTAATGTGGTTCCTGCCCTGATGCGTTTGCTGCGTCGTAAAATCGAAGCGGCTGGGGAAACACCTCTAATTAATACTGTCTATGGGAAGGGCTACCGTTTCGGGGAAAATTAGGGAATGCTGAAAGATAATGAGAATAAGTAACTGGTTATAATTAAATTAAAAATGGATTTTAGGTTCGATCCCCCCTGCCCCCCTTAATAAGGGGGGTGCCGATAGGCGGGGGGATCCCCCCTTAATCCCCCCTTAATAAGGGGGGTGTCTGATAATTTTTAACGCCTACCTACTTAGCAACTGATTACTGATTACTGATTACTGATATATGTTATCCTGCCTACAAATTCAAAATTTTACCCTCATCGATCGCTTAGAATTAACTTTCGGGAACGGATTAAATGTACTAACCGGTGAGACGGGGGCAGGAAAATCAATTATATTAGATGCGATCGATATTGTTCTCGGTGGTAAAGTCAATCATCGCGTCATCCGTCAGGGAAGCCAACAATCAACCCTAGAAGCGACTTTTTCTCTGACTCCAGAATTAATTGCTTGGCTAGAAAGTCAGGAAATTGACCCATTAGAAGATAATAGTCTGACCATCAGCCGGGAATTAGTGATTACTAATAATTCCTTGCGTTCTCGTTCTCGCATTAACGGAGTCGTCGCTAATCGCCAACAAATGGCGCAAATAAGAGATTTTTTGGTAGAAATCACCGCCCAAGGTCAAACAGTTCAGTTAATGGACGCTAATCGACAGAGGGAATTATTAGATCTCTACGGGGGTGAATCGCTGCTGCGGCAGCGGGAAAAAGTAGCCACAGCCTACGTTAACTGGCAAGAAAGCAAGAATAGTTTAAACAATAGGTTGCAATCGGAACAAAATCGCCTACAAAGATTAGATTTACTAGAATATCAACTAAAAGAACTAGAATCAGCCAATTTAACCGCTGCTGACGAGTTGGAACAGTTGGAACAGGAAAGAAACCGACTCTCCCACGGTGTCGATTTGCAAAATTCCAGTTATCAAGTCTATCAACTACTCTACCAAAACGATCGCGATCAACCCGCCGTCGCCGATTTGTTAGGAAAAGCTGAAAATATCTTGACAAATATGATGGTTTATGATACAAGTTTAGAGCCAATTTTAGAGATGGTGCGATCGGCATTAAATCAGGTGGTGGAAGCGGGACAGGAAATCAACGTTTATGGGGATAGTCTAGAGGCAGATCCGGAGAGATTGAACGAGATAGAAGAGAGAATCGTCCAACTTAAGCGCATTTGTCGCAAGTATGGCCCAAGTTTAGCCGAAGCACTCGATTATTATCAGAAATTACAGCAGGAATTAGCGGAGTTGACGGGAGAAGGACAATCGATTGAGGAATTAGAAAAAATTTGTCAGCAACAGGAAAACATCTATCGAGAAACTAGCACTCAGTTGACCTTTTTGCGACAACAAACCGCTAGTCAACTAGAAAAACAATTGGTACAGGAATTAAAACCTTTAGCCATGGAAAAGGTGATTTTTGTCTGTCGGATTGCCCCGGGTAATCCTAGCAGTCTGGGAGTCGATCAAGTGGGATTTTATTTTAGTCCCAATCCGGGGGAAAAAATCCAACCTTTATCCAGTACCGCTTCCGGAGGAGAAATGAGTCGTTTTCTCCTAGCGTTAAAGTCCTGTTTTTCCCAATCCCAATCGGCAGCAGCCACCCTAATTTTTGACGAAATCGATGCGGGAGTATCGGGAAAAGTTGCCCAGGCAATTGCCGATAAATTAGATCAATTAGGTCAACAATATCAGGTTTTATGCGTTACCCATCAACCCTTAGTGGCTGCTTTAGCTGATCACCATTTTCGAGTTTATAAACAAATGATTGCCGAAGATAATCCTACTAATCTCTCGGAAATTCGCACGGTTGTCCGGGTTACTTCTCTCGATAATCGTCAGACGAGAAGGGAAGAATTGGCACAATTAACGGGAGGAAATTCGGCAGCAGATGCCATCGCTTTTGCCGAGTCTTTATTGGAGAAAGCGGCTGCCAAAAAACAGTAAGATTTAACCTTGAAATTGACTGATTAACCAACGTCCCACCTGACTTTGATCTCTGGTGCGTGCCTGTTGTAAAGCTGACTCTAAAACCGCAAGTTTTAAATTAGGTAAAACCTTTGATATATCAATTCTTTTGCTACCTCGATCGATTATTTCAAAAGCGA
>NZ_JADBTR010000067.1:0-14367 GCF_020246065.1 Microcystis sp. M144S2 | reverse complement strand
GTTATCAGTTATCAGTTATCAGTTATCAGTTATCAGTTATCAGTTATCAGTTATCAGTTATCAGTTATCAGTTATCAGTTATCAGTTATCAGTTATCAGTTATCAGTTATCAGTTATCAGTTATCAGTTATCAGTTCACTCTTTACTGTTTACTGTTTACTGATCACAGCAAAAAATCTCCCATCACCCCACACCCCACACCCGACACCCCACTTCCTAATTCCCATGACCGATACTCTAAACGATTATAAAAACCTAATTAGTGAACTGATTAACCGTTATAAAAACCGCGTCGATTTTCTGACAATTCGTCTGGAAGAAGCGCGGGGGACAAATATTCTACTGCGTTCCGAACGAGTTGAAACCCTCAGCGAAGGTATTGCTATCGGTGGTCAGGTACGGGCCTGTTATAAAGGAGGTTGGGGATTTGCCAGCTTTAATCAATTATCCAGTTTACGGGAACGATTAGAAGATGCGATCGCTGCTGCCCGTTTAATTGGGGAAGAAGAAACCCTGATTGCCCCGGTAGAACCTGTAATTATCTCCTGTGAATTACCCTTAACGGGAACAGATCCCCGTTTAGTGCCATTAGCCGATAAAAAAGCCCTCTGCGATCGCTATAATAACTTACTGCGTCAACATCATGCCAGTATTGCCACCACTTCCGTCCGTTACAGCGATAGCAGTCAACATATTCTTTTAGGCACTTCTGACGGGACTTTAATCGAACAAAAATGGTCGGACTTAGAAATGCGTTTTTCGGCCACCGCTAGGGATGGGGACAGCGTACAAACGGGCCGGGAAACCACAGGATCCCGAAAAGCTTTCGAGGATCTGGTCAATTTAGAGGAACAGGTGCAGGGGTCGGCTAAACGGGCCCTACAAGCCCTAGTTTTGCCCCCTGTCAAGGGCGATACCTACACCGTCGTCATCGATCCCATTTTAACCGGTCTGTTCGTCCATGAGGCTTTTGGCCACCTTTCCGAGGCAGATATGTTATACGAAAATCCTGACCTTTTGGAAGTGATGAGTATGGGCAAACGTTTTGGACCAGATAACCTGCAAATCTTTGACGGGGCCTATCCGGAAGGTCATCGGGGCAGTTATTTTTATGACGATGAGGGAACCCCCGCAACGACGACTCAGTTAATTAAAGATGGGGTTTTGGTGGGAAGACTGCATTCGCGGGAAACGGCGGGCAAATTAGGCGAAAAACCGACCGGTAACGCTCGTTGTCTCAATTATCATTATCCGCCCATTGTCCGCATGACCAACACTTGGATTGAACGGGGAACCACTCCCGTTAAAGAGTTATTTTCGGGGATAAAAACGGGAGTTTATGCCCAAAATTGGCAGGGAGGCATGACTAACGGCGAAATGTTCACTTTTAGCGCCGGGGAAGCTTGGATGATTCGCGACGGAGAAATTGCTGAACCGGTTAAAGATGTGACTCTCTCTGGTAATGTCTTTAAAACCCTAGCCAATATTGAGGCAATTGGGGATGATTTCTACTGGGACGAGTCGGGAGGCTGCGGAAAAGGGGGTCAAAGTGGTTTACCCGTCGGCTGCGGTGGCCCCAGTCTCCGTATCCGCGATGTGGTGGTGGGGGGAGAAGCAGATATTTAGTGAACAGTCAACAGTAAACAGTAAACAGCTTCTGAGGGCAAGAGGCTCCAAGAAAGAATCTGGCAATTCTCCTACCTAAAAAGAAGGTTAGAAACTAAGTACATCAAAACCTTTAGCTTAACAAATTAGGGGGGGCATCTCAATTTTTGGGCGCACGCAGTTCGATAAACTCATTGTAGGGGCGAATTGCCTTCGCCCTGACAGCCGCAGTCTATCTCATCTTCTCGTCACTGTCTTCAATTTCTTGCTCATCTTGATTGATTTCTTCTTTAAATCCCCGTAAAGTTTTTCCCAAAGCTGCCCCAAATTCGGGTATTTTTTTCGGCCCAAATATCAGGAGAACAACTACAGCAATAATGACTATTTCTGGCCAACCTAATCCAAACATAATCTTGAAAGTAAAAAGTAAAAAAAGAGAAAGGAGTCAGAATTCAGGAGTCGGAAACTTAACGGTGATAACTGATAACTGATAACTGATAACTGACTCTATGCTGCCACTTCTGCGCGTTTATAAGCTTCGTCGAGGACTTCTGAGAGAGTTGGATGGGTGTGGATGCGGAAAGCGAGTTCATGGACAGATTTACGTTCAGCGATCGCATTGGCCGCTTCTTGAATTAAATCCGATGCGTGGATACCGATAATATGAACACCGAGTAATTCCCCCGTATCCTGACGATAAACGACTTTAGCGATGCCTTCCGTTTCTCCTTCCGCTAAAGCTTTGGAATTTCCCTTAAAATAGGTCTTGACAGAAGCCACCTTATACCCTTCTTCCTGTCCCAAAGCTTCTGCTTGCGGTTCCGTTAAACCCACATAACTAATTTCGGGGTGGGTAAAAGCGGCGGCGGGAATACTGCGATAATCGATGGTTTTTGGGCGATTACAGATATTTTCAATGGCTATTACCCCTTGACCCGAAGCAGCGTGAGCTAACATCATTTTACCCGTAGCATCGCCCACGGCCCAGAGATGGGGAACCGGTTCACCGTCCTGAATTACCTGCATTTTGTCATTAACCGCAATAAAACCGCGTTTATCCAGTTCTACCCCGACAAATTCCAATCCGAGATTCTTTGTCGCGGGGATTCTCCCTGTAGCGACTAAACAAGCATCTACTTCTAAAATTTCGATCGCTTCTTTGCTTTTTGCGTCCACCAGTTCAATGGCCACAGGATTCCCCGGTTTAATACTTTTTGCCAAAACTCCCACATAAGTCTCGATATCTCTAGGTTTAATCAGAACTCTTTCGGCGATTTTCGAGATTTCTGGGTCAAATCCAGGCATGAGACTATCTAAAGCTTCGATCATCGTCACTTCACAACCCAAAGCGGTGTATATATCCGAAAATTCCAGACCGATATAACCACTACCGATAATTGCGATCCACTTGGGTAAAGTTTCTAATCTAACGGCCTCATCACTGGTAAAAACCGTTTTATGATCGATCTCGATCCCCGGTGGGACAAAGGGAACCGACCCCGGACAGAGCATAATATCCTTAGCGGTGTAGATTTTTTCGCCACTATCCCCGATGACGCTAACTTTTTGCGGGCCGGCGATTTTTCCCCAACCGTGGATAGTATCAACCTTGAGACGTTTAAGACTATTAGTGAGATCGCCTCTAATTTTACTGACAAGGTTGTTAGCATGATCGGCAATTGTTGGACGGTCAAAATTAACGCCACCGATGGCAATACCTAGACTTTTCAGATGGTCACTATCGGCCAATTCCCGCACTCGTCCCGAGGCTGCCAGCAAAGCTTTAGAAGGAATACAACCGCGATTGACACAGGTTCCTCCCATATCTTTGGCTTCGATAATAGCTGTTTTTAGCCCACATTTGACTGCGTGTAGGGCTGCCCCGTGGCCACCAACTCCAGCACCGATAATAATTAAATCGTAGTCGAATTCACTCATAGTCTCTCTGACTCTCAAAGTTAGCATTATCCCATTTTACGATCCACTGCGATCAAGCTGTGCTATCCCGGGCAAAAACTGGAGCCAGTTTTTAGCCATCAGGCTCTTGTGCATTGAAACTGGCTATTGGCAATTTTAGGACAAGTCGTTACTAGACCTCTGGTAAAAATCAAAAATTGTTGTTGGGGTTAGGAGCCGGTCGTCAGTAGTCAGGATAATTTTAAATGCTCTATTCACAGATTTTAGGTGATTTAGTCCTTATTTTTGCGGTTTTTGAATCCTCAAAAATTAATTAGGCAAAGCGTTACTGAATCAAGATATGAATAAGTAGGTGGGTGTTAAAAATTGTCAGATCCCCCCGCCTATCGGCACCCCCCTTATCAAGGGGGGCAGGGGGGATCAAAGACAAAATCTATCTTCAATTTAATTGAAACCATTTACTTATTAATTCTGCATCCTATCCATAGGTTAGTCTAGTCTTAGGTTGGAAAAATTAAACCTGCTGCCAATACTTTGCCAGATGAAAGACCCATCTTTCTCCTACCATAATTTAGGCTCGAAACCAGAATCATTAATGATTTCTACCGTTTCTCCCGATGGTTTAATCACAAATAAACCCTGTTTATAGGCATAACGATCTACTCCTTCGTCTATTTCTATTCCTGCCACTGCACCATAAGCCTGATAGTTCTTATAATGGGGAAATGCTTGTTTAAATCGACTTAATTTTTCTAAAAACTCATTGACATCATCTTTCGATAAACGAGACTTACATTCTACTAAAACTACCTCGGTTTCATCGACGGCTAAAATGTCAATCTCCATGGCTATTCCTTGCCGTTTTACCCTGGCACGACTGTAGGTTTCTTTAACATCGATACCTTTGCTACGAAATAGGCCAATAACAGCAGGTTCGACTAATTCCTCGACAAATCTTCCCCAGCGAGTGGTTAAACTATCCACAGCACGACTGGTATTAGCTACTGTTTTCTCTAGCTCGGCCAAACGGCGATCGGCTTCGGCCTTGGCTTCAGCAGCCCGGCGATCGTATTCAGCATCTCGGCGATCGGCTTCGGCCTTGGCTTCAGCAGCCCGGCGATCGTATTCAGCGGCCCGGCGATCGGCTTCGGCCTTGGCTTCGGCAGCCCGGCGATCGTATTCTTGGCGTGATTGTTCAAACTTTTCGTTAGTTTTCTCAAAAAGTTTATAGATATCTTCGATGGTAATCGGTTGAGACATGGTTATTTGTTTTAATCTTTCTTATTTTACTATAATTGTACTAGCAAAGTACAAGTCATTTTAGGGACGGGTGTTAATTGATCAAGTCAATAGTTATACTAAATCCGTTGAGTAACGCACAGAAAAGGGGTTTCTCGGAGAAACCCCTTTTCTACTCATGCAAAAGGCAAAACGGAGAATAAATAATCAGTTTTTAATAACTGGATTTAGTATGAGGACGATATAGCGGGGACGGGAACCACAGTTTCTTCGTTGATCATGGTTTCTAACTCTTCAGCCTGGGATTTGGCTCAATAAATTGATCATTGTAAATAATTGTTACAAATACTTGACTTAAGATATTTCTATGGTGACGGAAACACAAATCAAAGAAAAAGCGCTAGAGTTGGGCTTCCATGGGGTCGGTATTGCCTCTGTGGACAGCCAAGACTCGGCGGCATCCCATCTAAAAAGCTGGTTAGAGCGGGGTTATCACGCTGATATGGATTGGATGACTAACCCGAAACGACAGGATATCAAAACTCTTTGGCCAGAAGTGCGATCGCTAATTTGTCTCGCCCTTAACTACTACACCCCCCAGCAACACAGTCAAGAGCAAAATCATGGCAAAATTTCCCGTTATGCTTGGGGAAGGGATTATCACAAAGTATTAAGTAAAAAATTAAAAGCCCTCAGTCAATGGTTAGAAAGTCAGGGGGAGCAAATTCAAACCCGTTACTATGTGGATACTGGACCGGTACAGGATAAAGTTTGGGCGCAAAGAGCAGGAATCGGCTGGATTGCCAAGAATGGTAACTTAATTACCCGCAATTACGGCAGTTGGGTATTTTTAGGGGAAATATTAACTAATTTACCTTTAGAACCCGATCGACCCCATAGCGCCCATTGTGGCACCTGTAGCCGTTGTTTAAGCGCCTGTCCCACCCAAGCAATAGTTAGTCCCTCTGTGGTGGATGCTAATCGCTGTATTGCCTACCATACCATTGAAAATCGTTCTGTAACTTTGCCTACAGAAATTGCCAAGAATTTACAGGGTTGGGTCGCTGGCTGCGATATCTGTCAAGATGTCTGTCCTTGGAATCAACGTTTTGCCCAAGTTACCGACGTGGAGGATTTTCAACCTCGTCCGGAAAACCTTTCGCCAAGGTTGGATGAATTAGCTAATCTAACTATAGAGGAGTGGGATCGTCGTTTCATCTCGTCAGCCCTACGTCGAATTAAACCCCAGCAGTGGCGACGTAATGCCCAGGCTAATTTAGCTCATTCCCCGAACCCCGCACAAGATGACAATTAAAGTAGTCGTGTTCGATTTTGATGGTACTATCGCCGATACCCACGATACTTTCGTGGAGATTGTCAATCGTTTGGCTAAAAATTTTGGTTATCAACCCGTCAACGAGGAAGATTTGGCCAGACTAAAAAACCTTAGTTCCCAAGAAATTATTAAACAATCCCAAGTTTCCCGCGTTAAAATCCCTTTTTTACTCTATCGAGTTAAACGGGAATTAAATAAACAAATTGAATGTCTGAAACCCTTCCATGGCTGGGATAACTGCCTCCTTACCCTTAAAGAAAGAGGCTATAGATTAGGAATAATAACTTCTAATACCAAAGAAAATGTCACCATATTTTTAGCAAATAATCAACTCTTAAATTTATTTGATTTTATCTGTTCGGGAACGCCTTTATTCGGCAAACACAAAATTCTTGATCGCCTGATCCGACAAAATAAATTCTGTCCCGATGAAATGATTTATGTCGGCGATGAAACCAGAGATATTACTGCTGCCAAAAAAAGTCAAGTGCAAGTGGTGGCCGTCGCTTGGGGCTTTAATTCCCCTCAAATTCTCACTCAATTTAACCCCGATCATCTCATTCATCATCCCCTAGAATTATTGGATATTTTAGATAGGTCTAGCTGAAAAAGTTTTTTCTGGGGACAAGGAAAGGCAGTTTGGGCATTTGTACTAAAATACCCAATACTCAGTTTAAATATAGACTTCGATTGATGGGGGCAGAGAGACTCGAACTCTCACGAGCTTATAAGGCTCAACGGATTTTAAGTCCGTAGCGTCTACCATTCCGCCACGCCCCCGTTATTTGACCGACAATTTTTTATCATATCACAAATAATTTAATTAGCAAGAGTATTTTCAGTAAATTATTTTAGCCCGCCAATTCGATCGCCACAAAGGGGGAAAGACAAGGTAAAATAATCAGCAGGTGAATTGCCGTTCACCGACAGCCATTGATAAAAATAAATCCTTATGCAATCAATTCTGACGCAAGAAACCATTATCATCGCCCTGATCTACCTATCTCTCAGTGTCTTGTATTTGCTCGTAATTCCCGCCGTTATCTACTACTACCTCAATACGCGCTGGTATGTGGCTTCTTCTTGGGAAAGAGGGTTTATGTACTTTCTGATGAGCTTTTTCTTCCCCGGGATGCTGTTGTTAAGTCCTTTCCTTAACTTCCGTCCCCAACGTCGTAC
This sequence comes from Microcystis sp. M144S2, assembly GCF_020246065.1. Classification (NCBI taxonomy): domain Bacteria; kingdom Bacillati; phylum Cyanobacteriota; class Cyanophyceae; order Chroococcales; family Microcystaceae; genus Microcystis; species Microcystis sp. M144S2. The sequence continues at coordinate 7,091 of NZ_JADBTR010000067.1, read as the reverse complement.
CCTAAAAGCTTAAGTTATTAACCCAAAAAACCCATGAGACGCATTGATGTCATCGGGATCGGTATAGGGATGTTTGCTATGGGCGGCATCCTCTACATTGTCCTGCAAAAAACCGGTTTAGATAGTGCTTCGGCGGGAATTTGGAGTCAAGCGGTGTTGGTAGGTGGTGTCATCGGTTGGATTTTTACCTATCTGTTTCGAGTTGCCACCGATAATATGACCTACGGCAAACAGCGCAAGGATTACGAAGATGCCGTCTTTAAAAAACGCCTGGAAGCGATGACTCCCGAAGAAATCGCCCAAATGCAGCGGGAGATTGAAGAAGAAAAAACTAAATAGACGGATGAAACCCGATAAAATCATCATCGGTTGGCGAGAATGGCTGGATTTACCTGATTTAGGCATTACCAAAATAAAGGCCAAGATTGATACAGGCGCTCGCTCCTCGGCCCTACACGCTTTTGATCTGCATCCTTTTCGAGATGGCGATCGCAATTGGCTGCGCTTTCAAGTTCATCCCTACCAAAAAGATAGTCACCACACTGTCACCACCACCGCAGAAATCCTCGAATGGCGACAGGTAAAAAATTCCGGTGGTCAAAGTCAACTACGTCCTGTTATCAGAACAAGTGTATTACTTGGCGGTCGTCAATGGCCGATCGAATTAACCTTGACTAATCGCGATGTCATGGGTTTTCGGATGTTATTAGGACGAGAGGCCCTGAAAAAAGGCTTTCTTGTCCATCCGAATAAGTCTTTTTTACTGAGTTAAGTTATATTCAGTTATCAATTATCAGTTATCAGATGTGAGTTTTCAGTTCACTGTTTACTGTTTACTGTTTACTAAAAAGGCTCTCCTGAGAAGTGGGGAATTAGGGGAGTAGGGAGTGGGTTTTTAAAGTTCGACTGGGAGTTAATCGCACTATTAAAAACAGATTTGGTATTATTATCTATCTAAATTCTTGGAGCTTGTTGCTGTATAATTGGAATGACTGCCCCGCTTTTCATCTGAACTATGCCTATTCCCGATTTTCAATCGATTATGTTGCCTCTACTAAAAATACTTGCAGATGGCAAAATTTATAAATATCGAGAAATTTTTGAAGCCTTGGTCAGAGAGTTTCAAGTCACGGAAGCGGAAAGAAAAGAAATGCTTCCCAGTGGACAACAAGAAATTTTTGCTAATCGAGTCGGTTGGGCAAAAACCTATTTAAAGAAAGCGGGATTAATTGACTCACCCCAAAGGGCAACTTTTGTAATTTCTGAGAAAGGAAAAGAAATCTTATCTCAAAATCCTGCTCGAATTGATACCAAATTTCTCAGACAGTTTCCCGAATTTCAAGAATTTACTAGAGTTAAAAAACAAGATGACAATATTTCCGTTGACGATCATCGTAAATCAAACGAAGAAGAACAAACACCAGATGAATTACTAGAAAAATTCTATCAAGAAATTCGTCAAGCATTAGCAACAGACTTACTTTTTATTCTGCGAAAATTATCCCCAGATGCTTTTGAAAAATTAGTAGTAGAATTACTGGTAAAAATGGGTTATGGTGGCTCGATTAGAGATGCCAGTAAAGCGGTAGGTAAGAGCGGTGATCAAGGGATTGATGGAATAATAAAAGAAGATAGACTCGGTTTAGATATAATCTATATTCAGGCCAAAAGATGGGCTGATAATAATGCCGTTGGTCGTCCAGAAATCCAGAAATTTGTCGGGGCATTAGCGGGACAAGGAGCCAAAAAAGGTATTTTCATCACCACTTCCTATTTTACCAAAGAGGCTTTAGAATATGCCCCTAGAAATGAGATAAAAATAGTGCTGATTGATGGGGAAGAATTAGGTCAATTGATGATTGATTATAATTTAGGTGTATCGACCCAAAAAATCTATGAAATCAAGAGAATTGATCATGATTATTTTGGGGATGAATGAGAGAGACAGGAGGACAAGGGTTACAGAAAACGGCCATGGCGTTAAAATAGATGGGAAAAATAGAGGATAAAAACTATGGACGGGATGACCTTTTTTCAGAAAAGTGCGGGACAGTGGAAATCTCAGCGCACTACCCATCATTTACCCTTTCGACGCTCAGAAACCGGCGATTCCGAGATTTATGTGGAAGCTTTAGGTGCCGATAACCCGAAAATTATCGCTATCTGTGAAATGCACGAAGTCGATCCCGCCAAGGCGGTGGGGGGTGCCTTTGTCAGTTGGGATGGTTCGATGCAGTGGGACAAAGAAAACGAAAATCATCAAGGAACCACCGTTTTTGCGCTAATTCCCGACGAAGATAATCCCCAAGCGGGTGTTCTCCTGCGGGAGCGAGGTTATGCGGAAATCATTCCCGTGGCGGGCCGTTATCACATTGATGAACAGGAAGGTTTAGTCTTAATTACAGAATACGAAACTATGACCTCGATCGAGCGTTTTTGGTTTGCCGATGCCGATTTACGTCTCCGCACTAGCACAGTTCAACGTTTTGGCGGTTTTAATACGGCCACTTTTTGTGCTGAATCCCGCAATCAGTCATCGGAGTCAGTCTCTAGTGATTCCCCCGAACCATCATCCTATTCGATTAGTGGCTGGTAAATTCAGTTATCAGTGATCAGTTATCAGTGATCAGTTATCAGTTTTTTTCTGCCATCTCCCTGCTCAGGCGCTCCCCAACACCCCGGATGGTAAGCAAGTTTTCTTAACAATTGTAAGAATTTTTAATATTTCTTTTCTAGTTGGCACCTACTCCCTTATCATTAGGAGGAAAGTTTTTTAAGCATTTCTAAGGATACGGAGGTTTACCCTTGGCCATTCCTCTTTTAAATTACGCCCCCAAGTCCCAAAACGTGCGGGTAGCTGGTTATGATGTCGGTGGAGACGAAAAACCGAGAGTTTACACGACAGAAAATGTCCTCTCCCCTAGCGACCTGGACGATTTAATCGAAGCCGCTTACCGTCAGATTTTCTTCCATGCCTTCAAATGGGATCGGGAACCCTTCCTCGAATCCCAATTACGCAATGGACAATTATCCGTGCGGGATTTCATTCGTGGTTTACTGTTATCGAAAACCTTCTATAACAGCTTCTACGAGAAAAACAGCAACTATCGCTTTGTCGAACAGGTAGTACAAAGAGTCCTCGGTCGCGATGTCTATAGCGAAAGAGAAAAAATTGCTTGGTCGATTGTCGTTGCCACCAAAGGCATTCAAGGTTTTGTCGATCAACTTCTCAACAGTGACGAGTATCTGCAAAGCTTTGGTTATGATACCGTTCCCTACCAACGTCGTCGCACCCTGGCCAGCCGCGAAATCGGTGAACGTCCATTCAACATCACCTCGCCTCGCTACGATGGCTACTATCGTGGTATTTTGGGCTTCCCCCAAATCGTTTGGCAGAATGCTGTCCGTCGCTATGTTCCCCAAGAGCAAAAACCCAAAGCCGGCGATCCTTCCAGCTTCTTGGCTATGGCCCGGGGTCTCGGTAGCGCCAAAGGCAATCCTGTACCAAGAGTCTCCGCTATGAATATTAACATCGAGGCTTCTGTACCCCGTCGTTAATTTTTAGCTCAACCTGCCGGGGAGAGTCCCTAATTGGCAGAATGACCCCCGAACCATAATCAGGTTATTCTGTGAATTGGTGGCTCTCCCTATGGGGTGGCTCCTGAGATAATCCCCCCACCGAGGACAATCTCCCCTTCATAAATCACGGCTGCTTGGCCCGGGGTGATGCTAAATTGTGGTTCATCGAAAACCAGCTTCACTTGATTATTTTCCAGGGGAATAACATTGACGGGAACGGCCGGAGAACGATAACGGACCTGTACTTGCGCGCGGATAGGGGTGGTGGGTTCAGCAATAGAAACCCAGTTCATGCGTCCGACAAGACAATCGGTACTAACGGCACTTTCGCGATTACCGACGATAACCCGATTCATGACGGGATCCAGTTTGACCACATAGAGGGGTTCAGCGGCGGCGATGCCGATGCCTTTGCGTTGTCCGATCGTATAATGATGGATACCGCTATGTTTACCCAAAACTTTGCCATCGAGATCGACGATATCGCCCTCACTAACCGCGATATACTTATCCAAGAACGATCGCATAGTTCCGTGAGCTTCAATCAAGCATAAATCCTGACTATCGGGTTTATCTGCTGTTTTTAAACCGAATTCCTGGGCAATCCTGCGGGTTTCTGCCTTGGTTTGTTCTCCCAAGGGAAATAAAGTCCCACGCAGTACATCTTGAGTTAGATCATAGAGAAAATAGGATTGATCTTTATTTTTATCGACGGCGCGCAGCAGTTGATAACGGTTATTTTCAGGAGAAAAACGAATTCTAGCGTAGTGACCGGTGGCAATAGTATCCGCTTCTAAGGTTTCCCTAGCATAATGCAACATCGGCCCAAATTTTACCGCTTTATTGCACTGAGAACAGGGCAGCGGTGTGATTCCCGCTTCGTAACCAGAAACCAGATAATCAATAATTTCTTTTTGGAAAAGCTCGCGACTATCGACGATATGATGGGGAACCCCCAACTGCTCACAAATAAAGGCCGCATCTACCATCCCCTCGGAGCAGCATTGACCTTTACCCTTCATTAACCACAGGGTCAGGCCAATAACATCATAACCTTGAGCGTGTAAGGCGGCAGCGGCGACAGAGCTATCTACTCCCCCCGATAGACCGACAACAACTTTTCCCATAAATCTTGTAATGATTTTTAACCAATATACTTTCTAGACTAGCATCTCCTACTTTAAAATTTGGACATGGTGTACCCAAATTTCGTGTGAGGACAAACCAGTATGATGAGAACAAACCTACTGTTTTTCTCGGCTTTATTTTGGTTAAAAGTCGGGATAATCGCTCAAGGAACGCTACTGCTAAAAGCAGACTTATCTTTTGCCCAGAATGTTTATCCCGGTCGTCGTTTACCCCCACCACCAGCGGTGAGACAACCAACTAAACGTTCAGACAGTCCCAGTGGTGCTAATTGTTCCCAATGTTCACCCTTAAATTTACCCCCAGTTAATTCTCCATCAGTTCGCTCCCCGGTGGCGGACCCAGTTTCCGGTAATCAACCCCTGAGAGAATACCTTTTTCAAGCCCCCGCTCCCGTGCGTCCTGCCAATGCTACGGTGATTAATAATAATAATCGTCAAACTCTCAATCCACCAGCACCCAGACCGCAAAATCGCGCCAATAAACCCCCTTCTCCCCCACCACAGCAGCGGGTTATTGCAACTAATCAACTCTTTCGCGTTGAAGTTCAGAGTAATAGTACAGAAGCGTTGGCAAAAATTCAAGAAATTGAACCCCTCGCATTTATCCGCGCGGGAGAAAATGTTATTCAAGTGGGGTTATTTCAGCAACAATACCAAGCTAAACAACGGGTACAAGAGTTAACTAGACAGGGTTTTAGCGCCCAGATTATTACCCTCAATAATTAGTAAAGTTAGGGTTGAAAATATTAATAATAATCCGGGTTTAGGTCTGGGAATTATCCCTAATTCTCCTTAACCCTTGCCCTGCTGCGGGTTAATAAAACCGCTTGTAATACTAAATCCTGTTTAAAAGGTATAGGAGAGTGGGGAGACACAATATTAATTAAAATTATCAAAAATTAATTTTGAGGGCAAGTTCTTAAGTAGCTAGACACAATTAATTACACATAAGTAGCTGGTTATAATTAAATTAAAAATGGATTTTAGGTTCGATCCCCCCTGCTCCCCTTGATAAGGTAGGGTTGATTCATGAATCAACCCTACCCTTGATAAGGGTGGTGTCTGATAATTTTTAACGCCTACCTACTTATCTAACTATCTCTTGCCTGTTGCCTCTTGCCTATCCTAACTAGGAAGTTAATTTTACCCTATTACTTAGCACACAGAGTTAATTTTGTCAAGCAAAATTCTGACCGCATCGATCATCACATCTGGTTGATCCATCCAGACAAAATGACCACTTTTATCTGCTTGTATTTGCAGAAAATCTCTGGATAATTTGCCTAATTCTAGGTGCATCTCCTCCCGGAGTTGGTTGGCACTTTTAAGGGGAATAAACCGAGTCCAAAGGGAAGGTTTAAAAAAAGAATTAGCTTTAATACTAACTATGGGTAAATTACCGAAATTTTTAGCCTCACTCAGCTGACGAGCGCTTTGGTCGAGATTAAGCATTTCTCTACTCATCGTCATCCAGTGTTTAGCGCGACAGAAAGAACGCTTAACTCGATGACAAGAATCTGGGGAAAAGCGACGCAATTCTGGTTTTAATAATTCAAAAACTCCCAGAACTTTCAGAACTCGGATAATGCCTAAAATTGAGCCGATAATCGACATCAAGAATCCCGAGATAAAAAATAATTTTAATGCCTTTAATGCTGGCGACATTTTCAGCATTCCCTGCTCGTGTAAACCATCGGTGAGTACCAAACCTACTACTTTTTCTGGGAACAGATGAGCATATAGTCGAACATTATAACTGCCAAAAGAATCCCCAACTAAAATATAAGGTGGTTCTATTTTTGCTTGGGTTAGTAATTGATCTAATTCCTGAACAATTTGGTAGCTAGTTCGCGGATAGGGACTAGAATCGCTCCAACCATAACCCGCTCGATCATAAATACAAACCCTAGCTAATTTTGACAATTCTTCTATCAAAAAATATCCCTCAATTCCCCCTAAACTATGGTCAATAATAATAGTGGGACTAGCCGATCCCGCTAGACAAAAATGTAGGCGATATTTACCCAGATTAATCAAATGACCCGGCGGTGCTTTTTGTTCTTCTAACCAAACAGATAACGTCTGATAAACTGTCGTCGCTACTAGGATAATTACTCGAATTGATAAAGACATAACTACACCTCTTGTAAAAATAAAAAATTCTCTTGGTTGCTGGAGAATTAAGAATGATTAAGTAGCTGGTTATAATTAAATTAAAAATGAATTTTAGGTTCGATCCCCCCTGCCCCCCTTGATAAGCTGTCCTTTAGTCACATCTTTCTTAACATTTCAAACCTTTGTAGCACAAGGCTTTCAAGACTCGGTTAACAATTTGTAATATTCCTTGTTGACACCCTTACTGAC
>NZ_JADBTR010000066.1:0-11573 GCF_020246065.1 Microcystis sp. M144S2 | reverse complement strand
GTGAGACTTCGGCGTGAGCTCAGTCGAACGCTCAGTCGAACGCTCAGTCGAACGCTCAGTCGAACGCTCAGTCGAACGCTCAGTCGAACGCTCAGTCGAACGCTCAGTCGAACGCTCAGTCGAACGCTCAGTCGAACGCTGAGTTCACGGCCGAAGCCCAACCTACGTTTATCTTATATTTAATTCCACCCACCCACTTATGAAAACTATAAATTATTAACTAAAAATTTTGTATCTCCTTCAGTCACCCCTATTTAAACCATAAAATTAGAGTTATCTTTATGTTTGCCACTGATAAATACTTAGAATTATTAAAGCAATACCCGCCTCGTCCTATTCACAATGAGGAAGACTTAGAAATGATGCAGGAGGTTATTAATCGCCTTTTAGACAAACCCCAATTAACGGTAGAAGAAAGGGAATATCTAAATGTTTTAGGGTCTTTAATTTATGAGTATGAGGAAAATCAAGAGCCAATACCTGATATTTATGGAATTGAATTGTTAAAATTCATACTAGAGGAAAGAAACCTACAAAAGCAAGATTTGCTATCTATTTTTGAAAGTAAGTCAACCCTGGATGATATTCTTGATGGGCAACAAGAGTTAACCCCTATCTATATTCAAAAATTAGCCAATTTTTTAAATATATCTCCTGATTTATTTCTTCCTAGTTAGTCACAAAAAATGCGCTAGACAGTTAAATTTATTTCCTGTCTTAACGCATAGGTTAACGGACTAAATCAAAGCCCGATAACGCCCCAAAGCCAGTAAAGGAAAATACTGCTGATAGAAATGATATTTCAGGTAAAAATGACAGGGAAAACCTGTACCAGTGAAGTAATCTTCATCCCATGTACCATTTTCTTTTTGGGTAACAAGAAGATAGTTAACGCCCTTTTCGATTACTTCTCGCTGATAATTACCGGTGACTTTCCCGACGGCTAATAAACCGATTAATGCCCAAGCAGTTTGGGAAGCGGTACTATTTCCCTGTCCTTTAAATTTAGGGTTATTGTAACTAAAACAGGTTTCACCCCAACCACCATCAACATTTTGACAACTGCTTAACCAATTGGCTCCTTTTTGCAATTGCTGGCGATATTTATTCGGTTCCAGAAAAGCCAAAGCAGATAATGCCCCACTGGTTCCATAAATATAATTTACACCCCAACGACCAAACCAACTACCATCAGCTTCCTGTTCTTTTTCCAGATAATCCAAAGCTTTTTTAACTCGAATTTCCTCCATTTTAACATCACAAGTACCTAACATTTCTAGAACTCTGGCAGTAACATCAGCCGTATTAGGATCGATCATTGCTTTTAGATCGGCATAGGGCAAAGAATTAAGCCAGTTTTGATCGTTATCGATGTCAAAAGCTCCCCAACCACCAGCTTTACACTGCATAGTAGCCATCCAATTAACTGCCCGTTTCATCACAGCTTTTTTAATATTTTCATCGGGCATTTTAATTAACTCTAAAGCCATCACCACCACTGCCGAATCGTCTAAATCGGGATACCAGCGATTATCAAATTCAAAAGCCCAACCCCCGGGGGTTCCGATTTTATTTTTAATCGCCCAATCGCCATAATCAAGAATTTGTTGATCGATTAACCATTGTCCCGCTTTAATCATAGCTGGATGAGCGGGATTTAGACCGGATTCAATTAGCGATCGAATTACCCAAGCCGTATCCCAAACCGGCGAAACACAGGGCTGTACACAATAGGTATTATCTGTCTCAATGGCAAAATTATCCACCGCTTTTAAACCGCGGGCAACAATCGGATCGTAAACATCATAACCTAGGGCTTTTAAAGCTAACAGGGAATTTAACATCGCCGGGATAATTCCTCCCCAATCGCCCGTGTCTTCCTGTCGTTCAATTACCCATTTTTCCGCCGCTTTCAGACTTTCTTGACGGAAGGGAACTAAATCAGTTTTTTCTGCCCATTTAAACAGCCCATCTAACCAGAGGAAAACATCCGCCCAATCGTTATTTTTTGGTAACTCATACTTGACATTATTCACCCCTTCTGTATAGAGTTCATCGAGATTAAAACCCATTTTATACACGGGTTTTTTGTCGAAAACAATTAATAAAGGAACCGTACTTCCCCGCGCCCAACTGGACATTTCATAGATAGTAAAAGGGAAATTTTCCGGCAGTAGCATAATCCAAGCGGGGATAGAGGGAACCCCCTGCCAATCGTAACAACCAATCAAAGCGAGGTGCATTTTGGTGAAAATGCGGGTTTTGCTGATGCCACCTTTAGCTAAGATAAATTCTCTAGCTTTTTCTAAAGCAGGATCATTAGCGGGAATTCCCAATAGTCGCAGCCCCATGTAGGCTTCCACAGTGGTGCTAAGATCGCCACCATCACCATAAAATAACTCCCAAGCGCCGTTAGGACACTGTTGCTGACGCAGATGGGTGGCGGCTTTGTCTAGGGGGCGTTTTTTGTCAGTTTTCCAGATTTTGTGCAGTAAAATTGCTTCTGAGGTGATGGTGACATTAGATTCCAATTCTGCCCACCAGTAACCGTCAGAGTATTGGGTAGAAAGTAAATAATTTTGAGAAAGTTCGATCGCTTTCGCTGTTTTAGCGGCTATTTCGGTGATTTTTTCCTGAATCTGCATTTTTTCCGTTCGACAACCTCTAGGGACCACGAGTGCAAATAATTCATAATTCCCTGAAGACAAAAAGGGTACGAAACTCGCACCCCACCAGATTGATCTTCATTTAACTTACTTTTTCTTTTTGCCTTTAGCGGGCGGATTATCCTTCGCTGCCGGTTCCGGAGCTTTTTCCTCCACTTGCGGGGCTGCTGCTACGGGTTCCGGGGCTTTTTGTCCCATTTGGGCGGCTACTTCGGCGGCGAAATCCGTTTCTTCTTTCTCGATCCCTTCACCTAGTACAAAGCGTTGGAAACGACGCACCTGAATATTCTCTCCCAAAGCGGCGATCGCTTGTTTGAGCAATTCGTCAATACTGATGTTCTGATCGCGGATAAAGGGTTGATCGAGCAGAGAAAGTTCTTTCAAACGTTTTTCAATGCGGCCGGCCACGATTTTTTCTTTGATATTATCGGGTTTATTGGCTAAATCGTCCCGTCCCATCTCAATTTCTTTTTCTTTGGCGGCGATTTCGGCGGGAATATCGGCCACTTTTACATATTCGACGTTAGGACAAGCGGCAATCTGCATCGCCACGTCATTAACCAATTTTTTGAACTCCTCGCGACGGGCGACAAAATCGGTTTCACAGTTCACTTCCACTAAAACACCGATGCGGCTGCCGGTGTGGATGTAACTGCCGATCATCCCTTCTGCCGCTACCCGACTAGCTTTTTTCTCGGCGGAAGTAATCCCTTTTTGACGCAACCATTCGATCGCTTTAGTTATATCCCCCGCGTTTTCCGTCAGCGCCCTCTTGCAATCCATCATGCCGGCGCCGGTCTTTTCCCTAAGTTCTTTAACCTGTTGTGCTGTAATTTCCGCCATAAAATTCCTAACCTACTGCTTATAATTGATCATGCCACGAGAGGGGCAGGTTTGACCGCTCGATAGGCTCGGAAAGTTTCCCCCCGAACCTAGCTGCGATCAATGGCTAATTTTCCCTAGTTATCGTCGTCTCCACTGGCAAATTCGGCGGCGTATTGGGAATAATCACCTTCTTCCTCGTACTCGGTTTCATTATCGTAGTCTTCCTCGTATTCTTCCACCGCTGCTTGACCACCCCGACGACCTTCGATGATCGCATCGCTAATTTTGCCTAAAATCAGTTTGACTGAGCGAATTGCGTCATCGTTGGCGGGAATCGGCACATCTACCAAGTCAGGATCGCAGTTAGTATCCAAGAGGGAGATGATGGGAATGCCCAATTTTTGGCATTCTTGGATAGCGTTGTATTCCCGACGCTGATCCACTACGATCACTAAATCCGGCAGCCGGCGCATGGTTTTAATGCCACCGAGGTATTTTTCTAGTTTGCCTAATTCCCGACGCAGTACCGATGCTTCTTTTTTCGGTCGTTTATCGAGGGCGCCACTATTTTCTAATTCTTCTAATTCTTTGAGTCTTTCTACCCGGCCGCGAATGGTTTCCCAGTTGGTTAACATTCCCCCTAACCAGCGTTGGTTAACGAAGTGGCTGCCGCTGCGTAAAGCTTCCTGTTTAATGATCGCTGCCGCTTGCCGTTTCGTACCGATGAATAAAAAGCGTTTACCGCGATCAGCTTCTCCTCGGACAAATTCGTAAGCTTCTTCGATTAATTGGGCAGTTTGCACCAAATCAATGATATGAACCCCATTCCGGGCAGTGTAGATGTACTGAGACATTTTCGGGTTCCAACGGCGCGTTTGATGGCCGAAGTGAACCCCAGACTCTAGCAATTCTGCGAGAGAGACAACGGGCATATTTTTCTCCTTTTCGGGTTTATCCTCCATCTAGGGCTGGATTTCTAGATTCCTAGAAACACCCGATCGCCTAGATGTGCGATTTTTGACAACTTTTCTAGTCTAACACGAAAGGGCGCAATTGCATACCCGTAAATATTGGGTACTGAGGGCTTCCTACTGCAATTCCTCAAGTTTTTTCAAAACCGCTTCTGCATGGGCTTTTACCTTGACATTTGACCAAATATAGGCAATATTTCCCCGGGGGTCGATCAGGAAAGTGGAGCGTCTAATCCCCATATATTCCTTGCCCATAAATTTTTTTAATCCCCAGACTTGATAAATTTCCGCCAGTTGATGATCGGGATCGCTCAATAATTGAATAGTTAAATTGTATTTTTCAATAAAACGACAGTGGGACTTTTCTGAATCGGGACTAACTCCCAGAATTACCGCATTTAATTGCTGAAATTGCGGCGACAAAGCGGTAAAATCGATCGCTTCTGTGCTGCAGCCCGGAGTGTTATCTTTGGGATAAAAATATAAGACCAACCATTGACCGGCAAAATCTGCTAATTTACTAATTTCCCCCCTTTGGTTGGGGGTGGCAAATTCGGGGGCTTTTTGTCCAACTTCTAGGGTCATTTTTAGGAGTGTAAAGGCAAGAGTAAGAAAGGAGCGAGGGAGAGGGAAAGCAATAGCCAGACTTGATAGTTAAATCTGGGAAGTTCGGGGTTTTCTGACTCGACTAAAGCATCGATTCTCTCTAATAAACGATTATTTAAAGAATGATCATTGAGAGCGACACAGCAACTATCGGAGAAACTTATTTCCGCTACTTGATTAACTTTTTCTGCCACTAAAAGCAGCGATTCAGCTAATAGTAAATAATCCACCTGTCCGGAAGCGTACTTATCGGCGCGTAATTCCCGCAAGAAGACCAATTCTGACCATAAATTCTCGCTATTGGGCAGCCAAGAAGACATCGATCGCAGCCAACCTAACCAGAAAAACCAGAAAGTGTCATGATATTCTTGGTGAGCTTGTTCGTGGGCTAAAACTGCTTGTAAATGTTCTTGATCTAAGAGATTTAATAATCCTTGCGTCACAATTAATTCCGACTTCCAGAAGCCAACTCTGGCACTGTAGGGAAAATCCACTGCTAAAACTCTCGCTTTCTGAGCGGTGATTTTTTTGAGGGGATAACTGCTAAAATCCCGATGGGTTTGCCAAGTTTGATAGGAAAGTTTTATCAAACAAAATATAGCAAAAACTAGCCAAATTATGGCACTAAAGTAACTTATTAAACTAGAGTTATAGCCTAGCATTTGCCCGCGATAGCCCATACAAACCACCGATATAACTGTCATTAACAGCAGCAAAGGAGGAAAGAGGAAGAAAAATAGCGTTATCTGCCAACGACGCTGATAGCTGGGCAGAAACCAACGTAAACCAATGGCGATAGTTAATGCTAGTAATAACATTGAACCGTGCATTAGCTTTCTCTCCGTTGTTGACGAAGGGTATCTAAACGAGAGGCGATCGCTTTTAATTGTTCGACACTAGCAGTATCGAGACTATCGGCAAAAGAAGCCACCACATCCGCATTACCAATAGCCAAAAAACGATGTAATTGTTCGTAGGCTTTAATTGCCTGTGCTTGTTCCTTAGAAACCATCGGTTTCCAGTAGAAAATCCGACCCTTTTTATAACAACTTAACCAGCCTTTATTAGTTAAACGACGCAGTACCGTAGTCACAGAAGTATAGGCCAGATCTCGTTCCGGATCCGCTAAAATGCGATCGTGGACATCCTTAACGCTAACGGGTTCCAATTCCCAGACAATATTGAGAATTTCCGCTTCCAGGGGGCCCAGGGATAACTGTTTTGGTTGATAGGTCGGCAATTGAGCCATAGTCACACAGAAATGAAGATTACTTTCCTGATCATAGCGGCGGATATCGATCGCCTGATAAAATAGCAACGATCCTTTATATTGTCTTTATGTCCACCGAAACTAATTTAACCACAACTACGGGCGCTGATGCCATTGATGTGGCGATCGCTAATGGCATTGATTTTGATGGTTCCCCAATTCCCCCGGCAAAATTGGAACTTTATCACCGGGTAATGGGTTTGGAAGCAGGACGACAAAGAAGCGGAGTATCTAACACGATGAGATCGCGAATTGTCCGCATCGGGGCCAAACATATCCCCCAAGAGGAGTTAAATCAGCTGTTGTTAGCCGCCGATTTTGCCCCTCTCAAGGAGAAAGAAATCGCTTTTTACCTATAATGTCGGCTTTTCATCTCTCGGTTTCACCTCGGAGATGAAAAGTTCCGCCAGCATAGAACAGCACTTCGACACATTTCGACAGGCTCAATGTAAAGGCTCAGTGACACGAAGCACGACTAAGAATAACTCTAATCTATAGTTGCCAATTTAATTTTAGTATGCTAGAGTAGTTTGCGTGGTAGGTCGACAACGCAAAATGTTTGTTTTAGAGTACAAGCTTAGAGGAAAACCATCTCAATATCAAGCCATTGATGAGGCTATTCGGACAGTACAGTTTGTTCGGAATAAATGTCTTAGATATTGGGAAGACAATAAAGGTGTAGGACAAAAGGATGTATATAAATATGTCACTCAATTAAGAAGTGAATACCCTTTTGTTCAAGACCTTAACTCTACAGCTTGTCAACAGGCTTGCGAACGGACTTGGACTGCTATTCTTAGGTTCTATAACAATTGCCAGAACCAAATCGCTGGTAAGAAAGGATATCCTAAATACTCTAAACGTACTCATTCTGTTGAGTTTAAAAAGTCAGGTTGGAAACTTAATCGAAATTCCAAGAGAATAACTTTCACTGATGGGAAAAACATTGGGGAGTTAAAACTAATTGGTAGTCGAGACTTGTTGGATTTTCAAGAATGGCAAATTCAACGGATAAGAATAGTTAAAAGGGCTGATGGATATTATTGCCAGTTAATGCTAAAACTCGATGCTAGAGATATAACCCCACAATCAGAATCGACGGGTCATTGCGTAGGATTAGATATGGGGTTAAAATATCTTTATGCTGACAGCAACGGGAATACAGTAGAGCCTCCTAAGTATTATCGAAAAGCAGAGAAGCGTCTTAATAAACTGAATAGAAGAAAGTCGAAAAAGTTTAAGAGAGGACAAAAGCAGTCTAATAACTACAAAAAAGCTAGTCAAAAATACGCCAAGGGACACTTAAAAGTAAGTAGGCAACGAGAAGAGTTTGCTAAAAAATTGGCACTCCGTTTAATTCAGTCAAACGACTTGATAGCCTACGAGGATTTAAAAGTCAAGAACCTTGTGCGTAATCGAAAACTAGCCAAGAGTATCAATGATGCTGGTTGGACACAATTGAGAAAATGGATTGAGTATTTTGGCATTAAATACGGCAGGCTAACTATTGCTATTAATCCCGCCTATACAAGTCAAGAATGCCTTAATTGTGGTCGGTTAGTCAAAAAGTCTCTATCAGTCAGAACTCATGTTTGTTTGTGTGGGTATGTGGAAGATAGGGACAAGATGGCGGCATTAAATATACTCAAAAAAGCTACGATAGGGCATATCGGAAGCTGGTCGTCAGACCTAAACGCTTGGGGAGATTTAAGCTCTATTTTGGTTGGTAGAAATACCTGCTAAGACAACTTGAGTCAGTGAACCAAGAATCCCTCGCATAAGCGCGACGGGAGTGTCAATATCTCAAGTAGTCAAATTTTTGCTCACCATTTTTCGCCTAGACTGCTTGCGGTTAACCGGATTGTTGGGGAAATTAGCCAGGGAGTCTAGGTTAATCTAATGCTCAAGGACACCTCGAATAAAAGATTTTGTTAACAAAGTGTTGGTCGAGGAAATCTCCTTGATATACATTGATGAAGAGGGAATAATTTTCAACAACTAACAAGGCTCTCCGTCCCTCAAAATTCGATTTTTCGAGGTAGCCTAGACATAACGCCTTGGTTATTGCCTAAAATTAAACTTTTTTTGCCCATCAATTTAAAAACTTGCGTTTTTTGGATCATCTTAGCCTAGAGGACTGGGTAGTATGAGTTACAGCAAAGTTAATTTGTTAATTTTGTCCATCAGTGTAATCTGGGTTAAATCTCTCACTTTTTCCGTTATCGATTACTCAAGGGGTAGCTCGATCAATTGGAATTATTGAGAAAATCTTCGGACTAATTGAGAATCAACCAAGCTTTTATCAGGGTTTCAGGCGGTGCAATGCTAAAGTAAATCTATTTTTCGAGGTACCCCCAAGAGATAACTACTGATTCCGAGCCGGTAATGATACACTAGGCATGATTTAACTTCAGACCTCGATCGCAAAAGGAAATAAACATCGATGAAAGCCATGATTTTGGCGGCAGGCAAAGGAACTCGTGTCCGTCCGATTACCCATACGATTCCCAAACCCCTGATCCCGATTTTACAAAAGCCGGTGATGGAGTTTTTGTTGGAACTGTTGCGACAGCATGGCTTTGATCAGATCATGGTCAATGTTAGTCATTTAGCCGAAGAAATTGAGAGTTATTTCCGCGATGGTCAGCGTTTTGGGGTGCATATCGGCTATTCTTTCGAGGGTAGAATCGAAGAGGGAGAGTTAATCGGTGATGCCCTGGGATCGGCGGGCGGTTTACGACGAATTCAAGATTTTAATCCCTTTTTTGACGATACTTTTGTGGTTCTCTGTGGTGATGCGCTGATTGATCTCGATCTAACCGCAGCCGTTAAATGGCATCGAGAAAAAGGAGCGATCGCTACTATTGTCACCAAAACCGTCCCCAGAGAGGAAGTATCCAGTTATGGGGTGGTAGTTAGCGACGAGGAGGGAAGGATTCTCAGTTTCCAAGAAAAACCCGCCATCGATGAAGCTTTAAGTACCTGCATTAACACGGGTATCTATATTTTTGAGCCAGAAATCATTGATTTTATTCCCCCTAATAGTAAATACGACATCGGGGGCGAATTATTCCCCCAATTAGTCGCTAAAGCTGCGCCTTTCTACGCTTTAAACATGGATTTTGAATGGGTGGATATCGGTAAAGTCCCCGACTACTGGCAGGCAATTCGCGGGGTGTTATCCAGGAAAATTAAAAATGTTGCTATCCCCGGCATCGAAGTCAAACCGGGCATCTACACGGGCTTAAATGTGGGGGTAAACTGGGATCGAGTCGATATCACCGGACCTGTGTATATCGGGGCAATGACGCGCATTGAAGACGGGGCGAAAATTGTCGGTCCGAGTATGATTGGCCCAAATTGTTGGATTTGTGGCGGCGCGACGGTGGATAATAGCGTTATTTTTGAATATTCTCGCCTCGGTTCAGGGGCGCGTTTGGTGGATAAGTTGGTCTTTGGGCGCTACTGTGTTGATAAAACCGGCGCGGCGATCGATGTGGAAGCGGCAGCCTTGGATTGGTTGATTACCGATACCCGCAAGGTTCTCCCAGAGTTTGATCACCCTAAACATCAGGCAATTCGTTCTTTATTCAATGGCAAGTAGGCAACACCGCAACGGGGAACTTTTTACTTGATAAGTACCTAAGCAAAATTAATTACACATATCTAACCACTCCTTGCATGAGTGCCTTTTGCCTTTTGCCTTTTGCCTATCCTAACCAAGACATTAATTTTGCACGACTACTTATCATGTTTGATTCTCCTGTTGATCTTCTCATTCTCTCTAATGGTCCTGGAGAAATATCTACATGGGTGCGTCCAGTTGTCAAGAGATTGCGACAAAACTTAACAGAAGATCGATCGCTGTTGCGGATTTCGGTGATTCTTTCCCCTTGTACCCATGCTATGGGAGCGGAAACGGAAGTAGTTAGGAAATATCCGGAGGTTGATCGAGTCCAGTCGCCAGAAAACTTCTTTAATTTTCTTTTCTGGGGAAAAACCGCCGATAATTGGGATTGGCACCCCAAGGGCATCGTTTTGTTTTTAGGGGGCGATCAATTTTTTGCCCTCACCATCGGTAAACGTTTGGGTTATCGCACCGTTATCTATGCGGAATGGGAAGCGCGTTGGTATCGGGGGATCGATCGCTTTGCCGTGATGAATACAAGTGTATTAAATAATATTCCCCAACAATATCAGCATAAATTTACCGTTATCGGCGATTTAATGGTGGATTTGCCCAATGCTATCACCCCGGATGATGCTACCTTAATTGCACTTCTCCCGGGTTCCAAACCCTCGAAATTAGCTCAGGGTGTACCCCTAACCCTAGCCATTGCCGAAAAGATACACGCGCAGGCTCCCCGGACTAAATTTTTAATTCCCGTCGCTCCTACCCTAAATTTAGCTTATTTGGCGAAATTTGCCGATCCTAGCTATAATCCGATGATCACTAAAACCGGTTGGAGTGCTGCTAAATTAAAAAACGGCGAAAAACCCTATCTAGAAACAGCTAAGGGGGTAAAAGTTGACCTAATTACCGATTTTCCCGCCCATAACCAGCTTTCTCGCTGTCATTTAGCTTTAACGACGGTGGGTGCTAATACTGCCGAATTAGGGGCGCTGGCAATCCCGATGATTATTTTACTACCGACTCAGCAACTAGACGCGATGCGAACTTGGGACGGTTTACCCGGTTTATTAGCTCAACTGCCGGGGGTGGGTTCTTTATTTGCTAAGATAATTAATCTCTATATGTTGCGGAAAAAGCGTTTATATGCTTGGCCAAATATTTGGGCTGGTGCTGAAATTGTTCCGGAATTATTGGGGGAATTACAACCAGAGGAAGTGGCAAATATAGCTATATCCTGGCTAGAAAATCCCGAACAATTAGAGGCTATCCGGCAAAAATTGCGGGCAGTGCGCGGGCAACCAGGAGCAGTGGATAAGTTAGTATCTATTATTGCTGAACAATTGTCTAGTTTTTAAGCAATCAGAGAATTAAGTAGCTGGTTATAATTAAATTGAAGATAGATTTTGGGTTCGATCCCCCCTGCCCCCCTTGATAAGGGGGGTGCCGATAGGCGGGGAGATCCCCCCTTGATAAGCTGTCCTTTAGTCACATCTTTCTTAACATTTCAAACCTTTGTGGCACAAGGCTTTCAAGACTCGGTTAACAATTTGTAATATTCCTTGTTGACACCCTTACTGACAAAGAAAAAACTGAAATCAAGT
>NZ_JADBTR010000065.1:0-64931 GCF_020246065.1 Microcystis sp. M144S2 | reverse complement strand
AGTTTGTGCCGCTTAAATAAAGAGGTTTTGATAACCAAATTAAAGCAGCTCTAAAGAGTTTTGAGTTAAAAGTTAAACTTCAAGTTTTCATTCAGGACGAATGTACTGGTTAACTAATTTTCCCAAAAAAATTAGTTAACCTATCATTATAACATATAATTAATTTGCAAGAGTTCTAATTTCAAAGTTTAATCAAGAAGATGACAGCAATCGCACTACAAGATCGGCAATCATAGTTCAATTCCATTGATCCAAATTTCATACTCGCTTATATCAAGTTCATCATTCCAAATGATTCCGCTACCTGATGGAGCAAGTTGAAAGTTTTTAAAGAAAGCATAGTTTTTAAGGGAAGAAAACATCTTTTTTTTTAGTAGATTTTCACAGTTATATTTTCGGCTCTTCTGGTTTCTGTGTGGAAACGAGGTCTATACTGATAGTTTCTTCGACAAAATAGTCCTAAAAGTGTTGCCCGATAAGCATTTCACGATTCCATAAGCAAAAATTATCACACAAAGTCGAGAAGAGCCTATTTTCTAGCTTGATGATTAGAAAAATGCACCAATAGAGTATAATTTTCAATGATTTCGGCTGATGTTATTTTTGGGTAAAGCATTGTTTTATTTCAAAGGTGGTAATTTATTAAATTCTTGAGTGTTCCACATTTTCAATAATTCTGGTTGATAGATTGTTGCCCATTATACAACCGTTTTTGTGGCTCTATTAGGTAAGTCTCCTTCAATGATTTCTAAGGTTTCCAGATTAAATAGGGCGTTATATTTTCTATAAATCGCATGAAAATGGGGAGGTGGATGATCGGCAAAAAAGATCTTAATGATAATTCCATAAAATCGAGTAATTTCTGGCATAAATCTATTTTTATAAGTCTTGCTTTATGACAAAAATATTATAACAAAGCTTGTTGGGTTTTGTTACCTCGACTTAAACGACAAGATCAGCGATCTGCTACGCAGTGCCTTCGGCATCGCACTCCTCCTCCCCAAAAAGCGATTGCTAACTCCGAAACCTTGCTAACATAATAAAAAATCATATTCAATAAACCTCATCGTGAGTTCCAATATCAATTAGGTTGATGTCTTCTTCTTGGGTTTCAGGGTTTGATTCAAAATTGAAAATAATTCGACAATCATATTCAACAGAAAAAGCCCAAGCACCTGATAATTTCCCCTTTAGTTTATGGGTGCGTAATATTGGATTATAGGGATCGTCAGCGAGTAGTCTCAATTTGGCTTCTATTTTTGATTTTAAGTCAGGTTGTCGTTTAATCCTTGTTTTGAAAGCGCGTTTAAATGATTGGCTAAAAACCAAGTTAATCATTGTTTAGTTCGGCAATAATGGAATCAACATCTCCTCGAAAAACATTACCATTTTGATAGTCTTGTCGAGCTTGAGAAATATTTTGAGCAATTTGTTCTCGTCTTTTTTCGATTTGCCGATGTTTAACAATATTGATCAAGTCATCTTGTTCATCAAAAGAGAGATAGTCAATCATTTCTAAGATTTGACTAAATTGCATTGTTGGCGGCATTGTTACTTTCCCCTTTTTCAATACAGACTTTTATTTTACTCTGCTTGGGCAATAATGACATCCGCGATCGCGGATCGATGACAACTTTCCAACTCACAAAGAGAGATCGCCCCTCTTCATTCCCAAAAAGCGCTCGCACTCCTCCTCACCAAAAAGCGATCTCCCTTGGCGTTCCTATCCCAAGCAATGGCAGTTTTAAAGTTTAATCAAGAAGATAACAGCGATCACACTACGTTCTTCGGCATCCCACTGACAGCTGCCATCAATGTGCATGGTGCGTTCCCCAAAATCGATCGCTGGAGTAGCAGGACTTGCATTAGGGAACACACCCTAGGACTGAGTTATACATTGTTTTTCTTTGTCAGTTAAATCAATATATTCAGTCTGTATTCGTTTATTCTTGATTAGTATTCTAAAATAAGGACATTTCCCATTTACTGATAAATCTTTATCATCATTCCCTTTCCTGAATTTAATTATTTCAAATTGGTCGGGATTGAATTTATGTAAAAATGTTATTGGTACACCCATAACCCCCTTGAAGTCTAAGGGAATGTCTTGGGTTTTATTGACATTAATTCCATCATAATTGTCATATTTTGGATATTCAGCTTCATTGCCAAAATATCTTTTTGTGAGAGCGATATCTTCGTGCCGTTTTGATGTGTCTAAGTTGGTTAACCATAAACAATTATTTGGAGAAACTATTCTATTTCCAGAATTGTCAATACGAGCCTCTGTTCCATAAAGTTGATAGTGTTCGGGAACAATGAAACCAGAAATACCTCTACCAAGATTTATTCCTAACCAGGCTTTGTTTTCTTTAATTAGTTTGAAAATTTCTTTATAGGTTATTGCATTAATATTGCCAATTATCAAAAACTTTTTGTCGTATTTAACTAATTGAGCTACATATTCTCTGAATAATGAAAATGGGGGATTAGTAACAACAATATCGGACTTTTTTAATAGTTCAATACTTTCAGGACTACGAAAATCTCCATCCCCATTAAAGTAAACAATGTCAGGGGAAATAGGTTTATTTTTTTCTCTCTCTGTACCTATATATTCAAAGAAAAACCCCTTTTCATCTTCTTCTGTATTAAATAAATCTCTCCCTTGTTCTCGATAACAAGATGTTATTATTTTTTTTAGACCTAACTTTTTGAAGTTTGCAGCAAAATACTTAAAAAAGTTACTAATTTGGGGGTCATCGCAATTGCAATAAACTACTTTATTTTCAAAATGACTTTTATAATGTTGCAACTCACTTTCTATATCTGAAAGTTGTGTATAAAACTCGTCACTTTTTAGTTTTTTAGCATTTTGCAATAATTTATTTGTCGCATTTCTTGCCATTTTCAATATTTTTTGATTTAATAAATCTTTTGTTTTTATTTACTTTTGGTTATCTGATTAAATATTTCACTGCCTAATACTTGAAGAGAGGTTTTAGAAATTTCAAGCATAATATCAAACATTTTTTTGATATCCCATTTTTCTCCATTCCCTTGTGTGTATATAGAAGTTGCTTGAAGCATTATGGTTTTATCTTTATGTTTGACAAACTTATTCTTACACAAATTGGTATTAATTGGCATTCCATAATTTGCAGAAGTTAATCGATCTAATCTATTTAACGTTCCTGAATTATATTCGAGCGTTACAACCCTTCCATCGGGTGTTTTAATTGAAATATTTTCTGTTAAAAAATTTGAGCCTTCAAGAAATAAGACATAAGGAAAATGAGATTCAGATAACATCAAATTAGCGATTTCAGATATGTTTTTATGCGACCTTTCTATTGCATTACCAGCAGCCATCAAGTCTTGATTATTATTCTTACCTACCAGTTTACCGTTTTTGATATTTTCAATGTCTTTTCCTTGACGTTTAGCTTCCGAGACTAAAACGATTCTCCAATTACCGTTATCGTCTTTTACTTCTATTATTCCACCATCAGGTCTAATACTTGAATCTGATACAAAAAGGGTTTGCCCTAATTCTGGGTCAACTTTCTTTAATGCTTCGTTTATTTCTTCTTTTTTTATACTTCTTTTGTATTGAAAAGATAATTGAGGAAACTCCTTTTTAAGTTGGTCAATAACAAGATGTGAAATTTCTCCAACTATTGTTTCGTGTGATTTTGCTTCAGCCCCAAATATACCAGCTACACCTTTAGACTCTTTATGTTGATTCGTTAATCTTTTCGATTGATTTTTTTTAGACATAATGTATCTTTTCCTTACTTAAACTTTCTGCTTTCTGCTACGGGTAATGTATGTATAACTACATATTATACAGAAACTTTCTGGCTAACACTCTCCAGAGTAACGATAGGTGGAAACTTTCGGCATATTCCCCCATTTTAGCGCAATCGCCCGAACTTTTCCCCATATCATACCCAAGAGCTTATTAGCCAGATTAAACAACCTCTTTTAAGTGGATTCCTAACAACAAGCTCAAATAAAATAGACTTTTCGGGAAGTGTAGCACTAAGTCTTCAATCCACCCCACAATTACCTAATTTTCGGGGAAAAAGTGCCTAAATTTTGCCACCGGCTGGCACTTTTTGATTGCCAAAAAGTCTAAAACTATTATCCCACAAGGTTTTTAGCTCTATTCAGCCGACCCTATTTATTGGTGTACTTGCAAATGAAGGACATAATGACCTAAAATCAGGTTATCTGACCATAATTCGTACTCTAGACGCAAATATTCGGGGAAATTATTCCCCTCTAATTTGAGACTACGGGTATAGTTGCGGAGGCGAAAAGCGTAACCCGGTTGAGGACTTTCGCCATTTAACCAGTAGCGACTGACACCAAAAACCCCTTGCTCCCAAAAATGACGATAGGCGAATCTTCCCTGGCCCTGCATGGTCATAATTACCCGATTGGCTGAAATTTCTAGCCAAATTAATTTATTTTGATTATTTTTGGGTTTAAGTGTCTCTATTTCGGCGAGAGCCACCGGGGGTTGATTGAGGAGAAGATGAAACCGGTGGCGATCCTTTTGGTAGAGGGTAGCGGAAGTGTCTAAAGTGGAGAGGATGGGTAGATCTGTCGAGAGCAGACAGAAGGAAACGGGACGGCGGTGATGGGCAAGCATAGACTAGACTTAATGGTGTCCTTATCTCCACAATAGTGGATTCTCCGCCCACCGCTACCGGCACCGGAAATTTTTTTGAGAAAAAATCCAGAAAACACTTGCATTATTGAGGGACTTATGATTATAATTATTAATTGTGAGTAGCCTTCCTCGGTAGCTCAGTGGTAGAGCGGTCGGCTGTTAACCGATTGGTCGTAGGTTCGAATCCCACCCGGGGAGTTAATCAAAAATAGCAGCGGCAATAGTTTTTTGTTGCTGCTTTTTGCTCTGACTAGAGAATTTCAGCGATCGCATTTTCTGGACCGACTAGAGAAATGTAAGGATTTTGAAAATATTTACTAGCTACCGATCGCGCTTGTTCGGCAGTAATCTGATTAATAGAATCCAGGAAAGTGCGATCAAATTCAATCCCCAAACCTAAGCTTTCATACCAACCGTATAATTGAGCGATTTCGGCGTTAGTTTGTTTACCGAGAGCATATTGACCCAATAACTTATTTTTAGCTGACTGTAACTCCTCCTCACTCAAAGTTACTTTATATAACCTTTCTGCTTCCTGACGCAATCCCGACACGGCGATCGCTGTGTTTTGGGGTGCAGTTCCCATATAAATGACAAATTGGGAAGAATCGAGACGGGTGGGATAAAAAGCGGAAACATCGTAGGCTAATCCCCGTTTTTCTCGCAATTCCACGAATAGACGACTAGATAACCCATTCCCCAGATAGGTACTCAATAATTTTAAAACCGCATAATCATCCTCTTGCACAGAAGAGCCGGGGTATCCTAACATAACGATCGCCTGTTGACTAGCTTGGACGGTAGTTAAACAGGTGGGCTGAAAATCAAAAGCGGCCGGGGGTAAACTAGATAAAGGAAGATCGGGAATTGACCAACTGCCAAAAATTTCCGTCACTGCTTTTACTGCTTGCTCTAGGGTAATACGGCCAGAAAGACTAATCACTAGGTTATCGGGACGGAAAAAGCGACTATGATAGGCCAGCAGGTCATCCCGTTGCAATTGCGAAACCGTTGCCTCCGTACCCAATAAAGACATACCATAGGGATGATCGGGGTACATAGCGGCGCGTAATTGATTAAAAGCCACATTAAAAGGCTGTTCCAATTGAGAGCGAATGCTTTGACGGGTGAGATTTTTCTCTAATTCGATTTCTGGGGGTGGAAAACTGGGAAAACGAATAATTTCCGCCGCTAGACGCAATATATCTAAAAAATCCTTTGTAACGGTCTTTAAACTAACCACAAAATAATCAGTCCCCGTGTCCGCACTTAAACTGGCCCCCGTGGACTCAACGCGATCAGCAATTTCTAGGGAAGATAACTTTTCTGTACCTTTGGTGAGCAGCACGGCTAAAAGACGAAATAAACCCGCTTTTTCGGTTTTTTCCCAACGAGTACCCGCATTTTTGAGAAAAATCCTCCCCGCAACTAACTCCACGGCCGTATTTTCCACCACTAAAAGGGTGATGCCATTTTCTAAGGTTAAGCGGTGAATGGGGGAAGCGGACATCGTTTATTCACAGGGTTGCATTATTGTAATAGCATATCGCTCCGGGGAGAGATACTGACGAGCCAGACGCTGGAGATCTGACGGTTGCAAACTTTGGATAACTTGGGGATAGATCGTGGCTAGGTCGGCAGCTCTCAGGGTTTGATAATATCCATAGAGTCCCGCTAATTGGCCCGGGGTTTCTGTGGAGAAAATATAATCGTTAGCTAATAACTGTTGAGTGCGGTGTAATTCTGCGGGGGTGACGGGATGATCGTGCAGATGTTGGATATGTTCACAGATAATGCCTTCAATTGTCTCGATTTGTGAGCTAGATAGCCAAGCGCCGATGGTAAAGAGACTGGAATCTCGTTGCAGGGAAAAATTACTGTTAATATCGAGGACGATTTGCGCTTCTTCCCGCAGCTGTCGCACTAACCGCGAACAGCGTCCCCCGGCAAGAATTACCGAAAGCAAGTCTAATCCAAAGGCATCTTCTAGGCGATCGCTTCCTGGTCCAGTCCATCCCATCAAGAGGCGACAATGTTCTAAGTGGGGTAAATATACTTGGGAACGACGAATTTCGATCAGGGGGGGTTCGGCAGCTACTAGATGGGGGGGGGATTCCGAGGGGACGGGAAATTCCCGAAAAGATTGCCGGATAATTTCTAAAGCTGCTTGGGGTTCAATTCCCCCGATAATCGCCACACACATATTTTCCGGTTGATAATAGGTGCGATGGAAACAGCGCATTTGATTGGGGGTTAATTGCTCTAAACGGGGTTGATCGCCTAGAATAGAGCGTCCGTAGGGATGGTTTTGATAGATACTTCCGCAGAGGGTTTGGTAGGCAATCCAATCGGGATCATCATAACAGGCCCGTAATTCTTCTAAAACTACATCTTTTTCCCGATAGAATTCCTCATCGTCAATCTCAGCATGGAGGAGAATTTCGGCCAGATGGGGTAGGGTATGTTCAATTTGATCCGCACTGGTGGTGAGATAGAAGTGTGCATAGTCGTGACTGGTGGCCGCGTTGGTCATTCCGCCACAATTTTCGATTAAATAGTCAAAGAGTCCAGGGGGAAGTTTTTTCGTCCCCTTAAAGATCATGTGTTCGAGAAAATGGGCCATACCTAACCATGGGTCGGGTTCAGCGATCGCACCTGCTTTAACCCACACATCTACTACCACCACAGGAGTCACGGGTAAGTACTGATGAATTACGGTTAAGCCGTGATCTAATTGCCATACCTGAGCGGGAAAAGAACTCGTTTGACACTGTGCTATCGACTTGATCAATGTCCGTTAACCAGATTTTTTGTTAAATTCTATACCTAGGTTATCTTATTCTCTTGTCTGTTTAACCATTAAAAAACTTTTGTCATGATTTCTAGATAATTTCCCCAAATATCAACTATCTTGAAGCCATCGGGAGACTCCGAGACAGGAGACAGGAGTCAGGAGACAGGAGATTATTTTATTTATTCTCCCCACACCCCACACCCGTTCGGACCTCGGCGTGAGCTCGGTCGAACGCTGAGCTCACGGCCGAAGCCCACACCCCACACCCTCTTTCAAGTCAGGAGATTATTTTATTTATTCTCCCCACACCCCACACCCGTTCGGACCTCGGCGTGAGCTCGGTCGAACGCTGAGCTCACGGCCGAAGCCCACACCCCACACCCCACACCCCAATTCATAATTCCCACTAACTAAATGACTGAGCAAGATACTGACTGGATAGGGTTGATGATCGGCAATTCTCGCTTACATTGGGGGTATTTTCGCGGTCAAACCCTGTTAGCTTGTCTCGATACTCCTCACCTGAACGAACCCCTAAGTGATGAATTTTTGCGACAAATTTTCCCTAAACTCTTGACAAATAAATGTAACTGTGCATTGATTGTCGCCTCCGTGGTTCCTAGCCAAAAAGAATTATGGGCAAATTATGGCAATTTACGGATAATTACTTTAAAAGATATTCCTTTACTGGATTTATATACGACATTCGGCATCGATCGAGCTTTAGCTGTCTTAGGTGCGGGGAAAAAATACGGATTTCCCTGTTTAGTCATCGATGCGGGAACAGCTTTAACTTTTACGGGAGTGGATAGGGATAAAAAGCTAGTGGGGGGGGCCATTTTACCCGGGTTAAAGGTGCAATTAGCCAGTTTAAGGGAACGGACGGCAGCCTTACCAGAGGTGTCCTTATCGGAAAGATTACCGAAGATGTGGGCAAAAGAAACAGCAGAAGGGATAAGAAGTGGGATAATTTATACAATTTTGGCGGGAATAGAAAAATTCACTCAGGAATGGTTAAATTTATATCCAGAGAGCAGGATAATTTTAACAGGGGGAGATGGGGACTTAATTAGGGATTACTGCCAAGAAAACGCCATTAAATCGCTCCTAGTGGATAAGACGATAATTTTTGAGGGAATTGCTGCAGTTAGGGGAATCTCCTCCTGTTTAATTGACAAAGGCGAACATATCTAGTAAAGTCGGAGAAAGTTTTCTCAACTTGGGAAATTTCTCAACAACTGGGCAAAAAATTCAGGATATAGTTATGGCGATCGTTCTAGTAACCGGTTCTGCTGGTTTAATTGGTTCCGAATCAGTGAGATTTTTTTGTGATCGGGGTTATACCGTCGTCGGTATCGATAATAATATGCGTCAGGTATTTTTTGGCGAAGACGCTTCAACGGAGTGGAATCGAGCCAAATTATCGCAAGATTACGGGGATAAATACATTCACCATGCTGTAGATATTCGCGACCATGAAGCTATTGCAGCTATATTTAAAACCTATAGTCATGATATATCCTTAATTATCCACACGGCGGCGCAACCTTCCCACGATTGGGCAGCTAAGGATCCCTATATGGATTTTAGTGTCAATGCTAACGGAACTTTAGTATTATTAGAAAATACTCGTCAACACTGTCCCCAAGCAGTATTTATTTTCTGTTCCACCAATAAAGTTTACGGGGATAGACCGAATGAATTACCTTTAGTAGAAAAAGAACTACGTTGGGAAATCTCGGAAAATCATCCTTATTTTGCTCAAGGTATTGACGAGTTGATGAGTATTGATGCTTGTAAACATTCTTTGTTTGGTGCCTCGAAAGTGGCAGCGGATGTGTTAGTACAGGAATATGGGCGTTATTTTGAGATGAAAACTGCCTCTTTTCGTGGCGGTTGTTTAACCGGTCCAAGTCATTCGGGAACCCAATTACACGGGTTTTTATCCTACTTGATGAAATGTACGATGATTGGCAAAGAATACAGTATTTATGGGTATAAGGGTAAGCAGGTACGCGATAATATTCATAGTTACGATCTCGTCAATGCTTTCTATCATTTTTATCAGGCCCCGCGAGTAGCAGAAGTTTATAATATCGGTGGTAGTCGCTTTAGTAATTGTTCCATGTTAGAAGCTATTCAAGAATGTGAAGCGATTGCGGATAAAAAGTTAAACTGGCAGTATGTAGAGACCAATCGTATTGGTGATCATATCTGGTGGATTTCTGATGTGAGTAAGTTTAAAAATCATTATCCTGATTGGCAGTTAACCTACACAGTAACGGATATTCTCAAGGAGATTTTTAGTCAAAACGTTAGCCGTTGGACTTAGGGTAAATCAAGAATTATTCTGGTCAATTTTTATCTGCTAGTTTTCCCTCGTTACCAAAGTGATTTTTAGCAAAATATACTGCTAGTAATTGAGGGACTATGTTAATTAGTTAGTAAGAGGATATTAATCGCAATATTGACCTAGAAAAACTAAACCAGAGCATATTTTAAGATACCATTATGTTAACTAAAATCTACAACAATAAAATTTTCCGATTTCTCATTGCTGGGGGAGTGGCATTTCTAATCAACTTATTCTTAATTTATTGGTTCATTGATGACTTGGGATTTAATACACCATTTTTGAAGAATGTTGCTAATGTCATTTCGATAGAAATATCTTTAATTGCTAGTTTTTTTATCTATAGAATCTGGGTGTGGACTGGAGGAGATTGGACAATCAGAGATGTGATTTTGATACAACTTCCTCTCTATCATCTCTCGGCAGGTTTAGCAGTTTTACTGCGAGTTTTCTTGATATTTCCCTTCTTAAACTGGTTAGGAATTAGCCCCGGAGTTAACACAATGATCGGGGTTTTAGTGGGTGCTAGTATTAATTATGTCGCCAGTGATAGCCTAATTTTTAAACCCAAGAATAAGACTAATGAGACAGAAATGTACTATCCGGAAGGATTAGCGCCAGCTTTCGAGATGGACGGTTACTCTCACCCACGTCAATCAAGGGATAACCATGGGGTAAAAACCCTATCAATAGTTATTCCTGCTTACAACGAAGAAGATTGCATCGAAAGCACAACTCACTTAATATCCGAACGTTTAGAAGAGGATAAAATTGATTATGAAATCCTAGTGGTTAATGACAATAGCAAAGATAACACCGAAGCAGTTCTGCAAAAAATCAACCAAGACAATCCTCGGATTCGCTACATCAATAACTATTATCCCAATGGTTTTGGTTTTGCGGTGCGCTGTGGGTTAGAAAATTTTAGCGGGGATGCAGTTGCAGTAGTAATGGCAGATAATTCCGACTCTCCCGATAACATGGTGGACTATTATTATAAACTCCAAGAAGGCTACGATTGCGTTTTTGGTTCTCGTTTTATCAAAGGAGGAAAAGTTATTGATTATCCCAAGCACAAGTTATTCGTCAATCGTTTGGCTAATCTATTCATTCAAGTTTTATTTGGGCTAAAATTTAATGATACCACTAACGCCTTTAAAATCTATCGTAAGGAGGTTATCGAAGGAATCTCACCTCTACTATCTCACCATTTTAACTTAACAGTAGAGATGCCCTTAAAAGCAATCGTGCGAGGATATTCCTATACGACAATTCCCATCACTTGGCGCAATCGTACCACGGGGGTTTCCAAGTTAAAACTCAAGGAAATGGGCAGTCGTTATTTATTTATAGTTCTCTCTATCTGGTTAGAAAAACACCTTTCTCGAGGCGACTATAAGCGCAAACAGAAAAAGAATCAAGTCGGTTGATAATTATTATCTAGTGGAGTATTATTGATGACTAGGCAAGTGTTAATTACTGGTGGTGCGGGTTTTGTGGGCAGTTCTTTAGGTTTAGGATTAGCCCAACTCTATCCCGACTGGAAAATTATCGCCTTAGATAACTTAAAGCGTCGGGGTTCTGAATTAAATATTTCCCGTCTCAAACAAGCGGGAATTGAATTTGTTCATGGAGATGTCAGAAATGCAGAAGACTTAGAAGCATCAGCTTTGCCAGTGGATTTAATCCTAGAATGTTCGGCAGAACCTTCTGTTTTAGCTGGTTATACTTCCCCAGGCTACGTTTTGCAAACAAACTTAATTGGAACGATTAACTGTTTAGAATTAGCTAGACAAACCCAAGCAGATTTTATTTTTCTCTCCACCAGCAGAGTTTATCCCATTGCCTATCTTAATCAATTAAACTATACAGAAACAGATACTCGTTTTCAGTTATCTGAACAGCAAAATTTACCTGGGGTTTCTGCTTTTGGTATCAGTGAACAATTTCCCTTAGATTTGCCCCGTTCTCTCTACGGTTCCACTAAGTTAGCATCGGAATTGATTATTAATGAATATGGGAATGCCTACGGATTAAGAACTTTAATTAATCGTTGTGGAGTTTTAACTGGCCCTTGGCAGATGGGAAAAGTTGATCAGGGAGTTTTTGCCCTTTGGGTGGCTAATCATTACTTTCAGAAGTCCTTAAAATATATCGGTTATGGGGGTACAGGGAAACAGGTTAGAGATTTTCTTCATGTAGCTGATTTACTCGATTTAATCGATATTCAGATTGCTAATTTAGAACAATTCAATGGGCAGACTTTTAATGTGGGGGGTGGGCAAAATTTTTCCTTGTCCCTTTATGAAACCACAAAACTATGTCAAGAAATCACGGGCAATAGTATAATGATTGAGGCAATTCCCGAAAATCGCACCGGAGATATGCCAATTTTTATCACTGATTCTCGCAAAATCAGTTCTATAACTGGATGGCAGCCTCAGCGAGATGGTAGCAAATTAATCCAAGATATTTTTGATTGGATTTATAATCACGAGAAGGAATTAAAAGGTATTTTTTAAAGAAAAATTCTGGAAATAAGGCTATGCAAATCACCAAAATACTTGCTTCAAAAACAATCGTTTTTAATTTAATTATTAGTCTAACTCTGACTTACCTGTTTTTGGCATTTTTGCCGACGATACACTTAATAAACCCTGGATTAGATGCTTCTTGGTCTTACGGAATTAGTCAAGCAGCCAAGGAAAAGTTAGTTTTTGGAAAAGAGATAGTTTTTACCTATGGGCCTCTGGGATATTTAACGCAAGGAGCTGCTTTATATAGCAATTTTAAGCAAATTATACTTTTCAGATTTGCCGTTCATTTTGTCCTATTAGGATTATTGATTTTAAGGATAATAAAGTTACAAACGAATAGTCTTAAAATATTGATATTAATTAATTTTATTTTTATATTTGTCCTGGGAATTCATTACGGCAATACTATAGGATTTACGACAGATTATCAAATATTTTCTATATTTTTACTGGCTTTAAGTTTTGAGAAATTTTTTATAAAATATTTACCGGTAAATTCTATTATAGTAGGTATGTTTACTGGGTTGGCTATTTTAACTAAGTTAACCTTGGGAATTTATATAGCGGGTACTTTTTATCTCTTTTTATTTTCGGGCTTTTACCTAGCCTATAGAAAACAAAAACTAAAGAATTTGAGTAAATATATTCAATCCCTGTTTAATTTTACTTTAATCGCTATTTCTGTTGCTAGTATTTTTTTATATTCTGGGCAATCAATAACAGTTTTAACAAAACTATTGGTTAATTTTATAATTTCGGGAATAGTAGCTTTTGTTATTGATAAAATTTTGAGTAAAACAAGGCTGACAACATTTTTTAAAAAATTATTACCTTATCTAGTTTTTTATCTGTTTTATACAACTTTATTAATTCAAAGTTTTTCATCAAATAACTTTCCTTCTTTATCTGAATATATACTCAATTCTTGGCAAATTTCTTCTGGTTATTCCAGTGCCATGAGTCTTACAGGTTCTAAGAGAGCATTTATATCCTTGATCAGAGATATAAATGTTCTCCTCGCAACATTATGTTGTGCAGTGATAATAAATCTACTTTTTCGTCTGTGCAATAGTGGTTCAACTAGCCTAAGTACTGCCCTGCTATTTCCCCTATTTTTAGGATTTAAGCACGGATTTGTTCGTCAGGATTTTCATGTAGTGCTGTTCTGTATTATTGTCCTGCTAATCATCTCATTATATTTTATCAAAATTGACAATAATCCAGTTAAGAATAAACCAAAATTATACATTATTTACTTAATTTTATTACTATCTTGTATCGCTATTTCAACTCTTAGAAATTATCAATTTAGTAAACTCAATCCTGCAAAAGTAGCCAATAACATAAATATTGTTGTTTTATTGCTCGATAACAATAAATTTCAAGCAGAGGTTCAAAGGATTACGAGCGAAAATTTAGTTAAGTTAAATAATAGACTAAAACTTCCCGATTCTGTGCTGGAAAAAGTGCAAGGCAAAACTATTGATATAATTCCCTGGGAATTTTCACTTATTCCGGGCAATCAGCTTAATTGGAAACCGAGGCCGATTATTCAATCCTATTCTGCTTATACAGAAAAACTGGATGAACTAAATTATCAAAGCTTATCTCAATCTCCCAGAGATTATCTGATTTATCACTTTCAATCTATTGATGACAGACATCCTTTTTTTGATGAACCTAAAGCCTTTTCCTATGTGGTTTGTAATTATCAACTTGACTCGGTAAATTCGCCCTTCCCCGTCCCCGCAATCAAAACCAACTTTTATCTTCTAGAAAAACGAAATATCAGTCGTTGCAGTCCAACCCCTCTAGGAGAGACTACTAATGTTACTTGGGATCAAGTCTATGAATTACCTACTCGTAATAGTGGGATTACTCGTGTTCAAGTTAAATTTGAATATTCTTGGTTGGGTAAAATAATCAAAAAAATATTTAGAATCCCTCCTGTGATAATTAACGTTAATTATCTCGATGGAACTCAAGCCAATTTTCGCTTTGTTCAAGATAATTCAGCTAATGGAGTTATCCTTAGTCATTTACCGAGAAATGATCAGGAATTAATGGCATTTTTTCAAGGAAAATTACCACCACAAGTCAAATCTTTTAGCTTTTCTGTCAGTAATCCTCTGCTATTCTCCCCAGAAATAAAAGTAACGCCTTTTTGGGAAGTTGACACTGGTTCATAATCTTTCTTGAACCTTGAAAAGCGGTTAATATCTCTGGCAAATGGAGAATAGGGAACTCGAATCCCTGACCTCTGCGGTGCGATCGCAGCGCTCTACCAACTGAGCTAATTCCCCAGATATAAACCATAATAGCATTTTTGAGCAGAAAATCCTAGTAACTGGCAAGGGATCGAGGGGCAAAAAATCGAGCGGCTTGCCTCTGGAAAACTTTAAAATGAAAAAAGTAATCTTGAGGATGATAACCAATGGCGATACTACGCTTAGAGAATGGGACAACCTATACCCAGTTAGCCGATATTAGTCTGGAATTGGCCAAATTAAATGTTACTTTAAACTATTGGCCGATCGAAAACGAAGCCACTCGTCAGCTACTTAAACAAGCTTCTCTGACTGACGAAGAAAAAGAAATAGTTTTAACCAGCTTAGACGGTTATTTTGAGCAACTAAAGCAAGAAGCGGGTTATCAAGCTAGAGATTTAATCGTTTTACACCCTGAAATTCCCAATCTCGACACTTTACTGGCCAAATTCGAGCGCTGTCACACCCACGCTGACGATGAGGTGCGTTATATCATTGATGGGGAGGGGGTTTTTGGCTTTGTCTTTCCCGATGGTTCTCAGGGGGAATTAACTATTCAACCTCAAGAATATATCAATGTTCCTGCCCATAGCGAACACTGGTTTCACCTCACTGCCAGTAAACGAGTTAAAGCAGTGCGTTACTTCACCACTACCGCCGGATGGGTTCCCGAATACACGGAAACCGTTATTCGTTTTCCTAGTTTAACAGTCGTGTAGCTCTTGGTTTTAGGCGATCGCTTTCCCAATAAGACAGATAAGTTTTGCGGGGATGGCAACGCCGGCAGCCACAATCTGTTAAGCGGCAAATTTGTCCTGTGGAAAATCTCCCGTCTAGTGCCTAGCTTGACGGGAGATTTTCTCAATTCGGGGGATTGGCGTGATAGATTTAGTCTAAGCCGAATTGATTGCCCCGTTTGTACTGTAAATAGGCGGCAACGAACAAACCCGCTAGGGTAATGGGAATTAAGCCTAGGACAATCCCTAGCACTAAAGGTTCAATCACGTCTGTACTCCTTGGATTAGCAATTTTTCACCCGTATTTTATCCTAGCAGGGGTTGCCCGCGAAAGATAGGGCGGACAGCAGGTAGATAGGGCGATCGCGGAAAATTGGTTAATATCAGATCCCCTGCAAAAATCAAAAATTTTCCCTTAGGGGTGTGGCAAGTGGGAAAAATCCCAAAAGGAAAACTTCCTATCTCACCATTAAGATAACTGCTGTACTCTAGGAGCGACCGAGAAAAAATTTTCTCAATTTGCCTTTACCCCAATAGCGATCGATTTCTTGCCAGAGATTGTGGAGACAAAAAACCACTGCGAGACAGAGAGTAACCGCAAGGATTTGAGAGAAACTTTCCCTTTGCCAAAATTTGGCCATTGCCTGCGAAATTACCCGCGTTCCCAGATAAGCTTCCAGAAAACCCTCGATCGAGCCGAGAATCAGTGCTGCTAGGGTATAAACAAAGGTTCGATATAGAACGCTAACGTAACGGGGACGATTTTCTAACCATTCTAGCTTCATGGCTGCGTCGAGAATGGCCACGGTTTTTGCCGCAAGGATCGCTCCTAAGATCGCTTTACCCAAAACGTAGGTGGTAATCGAATACTCTTCCAGAAATAATTTCATGATCAGAAGAATATAACCGAAAGCCAAGAAAAAAAACAGGGCAAGAGAACCGATTTTTTTCAATTCCTTTTTAATTGCTTCCATTGATTTTTTTTGACATTTTCTGCCAAGATAGCGGCCGCGTACCATAACTATAAGCTATAGTTAATTATTTGTTGCAGCTATTCTCTGAACTCTACCAGCAAGTTTGATCGCCGATAACTGAACTGATGCTTGAAACTAATTACGGCTTGCTGAATAAATCTAAAAACCTTGTTGTATAAGACTTTTAGACTTGTTTTCCCTCAAAAAGTGCCGACCTTTGGAGTGATTAGGGGGAAAATTCCTGGACTTTTTCCCTGAAAATTAGGTAATTGACCACCTGAAAATCGGTAAAACCCCACACCCCACACCCGTTCGGCTGAGCTCACGGCCGAAGCCCACACCCCACACCCTGCCCCTAGGAAAAGCTTTTTCAGCAAACCCTAATTACAGCTTGATTGTCGATAAAATGAGGATTACCGAGGGGATCGATGGCACTGAAAGCGTAAAAATAACGGCGTGCTAGGGGCGGAAAATCGCTAAAATCGAAGATTGTGTCACCTTTGGCCACATCTGCCCAAAAATTTCGTAATTTCGGGGCTAATTCCTCCGCTAGACTCATGGGAAGATTGAGGGGATGGCAGGTTAACAAACGCATCATAAAAGGATAAGAGCGATCGCCTAACCATTGCCGAGAAATAGCGGGTAAATTCTCCCATCCGGGTATATTTTGCAGATGAAAGGATTCTATGGCTAATTCAACCGTGTTTTCGGAATATTCTAGCACCCGGTAGGGATGGGGATAACTGACGAGAGAACCGGTGGTAATTTCATAGATACCTCTGGCAAAAGCCAGATCCTGCACATGGAGATGGCCAGTAATCAACAATTTTACGCCGTTTTCCTCTAGTATATCGAGCAGTTCTACCGCATTAGCCAACATATAGCGTTTACCTAATTCATGATTGCTTTGTCCGGGTAAATGCTCGATAACGTTATGATGGATCATCACCATAACCAGATCGTTTTTTAGCGATGGTAAAATCTGTTTTAACCAATGCAATTGTTCTGCATCTAAACTGCCAATTTGTTTACCTTGATCATCGAATTGATTAGAATTAAGACCGATTAATTGCACTCCGGGTAAAATTTCTTTTTGGTAGTATATTTGTTCTGGATCGCTGTAACCAAATTGTTGATAATAAAAGGGAAAATCTCCTAAACCGATCTGGTTTTCTGTTGCGGTTAAACTCAAAACATCATGATTACCCGGCACCACATAGACGGGGAAGGGTAAAGTGGCTAAACAATCGGCTAACCAACGATGATTTTCTGGTTCACCATCTTGGGTTAAATCGCCAGCAATCAGCAGAAAATCGAGGTTAAGGGTGATGAGATGGTCTAAAACAATTTTTAAAGCGGGAATACTCACTTCCACCAGATGAAAGCGATTAGAATGGTTTAAAATGGTTGTGGGTAAAGCGATATGAGGATCGCTGAGAATGGCGAAACGGAAATTCATCGCATTCAATTGGGCTAAATATCGGTAAACTAGATCGATCGAGGAGAAATAGAGGAGAAAATATCTTTGGCTAAAGTTCGCGTTCGTCAGCACGTCAATCCCTTAAGTCATAAATATCGCCATCCGATCGCTCCCCCCGATTGGAATCAAGTTTATCAGGATATGACGCAACCTCTCCATCTTGACATTGGTTGTGCGCGGGGTAAATTTTTGTTACAAATGGCCCAAGTAGAGCCAGAAATTAATTTTTTGGGGATTGAAATTCGTCAACCTTTGGTAATTGAAGCCAATCAGGAACGGGAAAGGTTAGGATTAAGTAATCTCGCTTTTGTTTTTGGCAATATGAATGTTGCCCCAGAAATTTTACTGCAATCTTTGCCCGCAGATAAGTTATTTTGGGTGTCGATTCAATTTCCCGATCCTTGGTTTAAACAGCGTCACAGTAAGCGTCGGGTTGTGCAGCCAGAATTAGTAATAGCTTTGGCTAAGTATATGGTAGCTGGGGGCTGGGTTTTTTTACAGTCGGATGTGGAATCGATCGCCCTGGAAATGACCGAGAGATTTCAAGCACATCCCCATTTTGTTCGGCAACATCAAACCCCCTGGTTAGCGGAAAATATTTTCCCCGTACCGACGGAGAGGGAAAAGTCCACTTATAATAAAGGTCAACCGGTTTATCGCTCGCTTTTTCGAGTTCGGTAGCTTCAGTTAAAATATCTTGGCACTGTCTGAAATCATGGTTAGAAATCTCGACTCACCCCTAATACTTGAGGATAATAATCGCCCCCCTGTCTCTCAATTGCTGGAATTTCTCTTAAGCAAAGAAAAAAACAATAAAAAAACTAAAGAAAATCTTACTTTTGAGGCTTTAGTCGGTACTTGGCGATTATACTTTATCACGGGAACTCAAAAAGCGAAAAAGAGAGCGGGGATTGTTTTGGGTAAGGGTCGCTATCTACCATCCTGGTTAAAAATTACCATCTCTTACCAAAGAAATGAGAGTTTAGAACCGGGAGAATTTATCTCTGGAAGCGTCAGCAATCAGATAGTTTTAGGGGCAGTAAAACTATCCGTAAGCGGTCCGGTTAAGTTTTTTCCTAAAACCCGTCTTCTCGCCTTTGATTTCACCAGGCTCAACCTAACCCTATTTAATCGCTCTCTCTATTCTGGTTTTATTAGAAATGGCCAGGTAAGTGAAGCGAATTTTTATCAGGAAAGTATCAAAAAACAGGCATTTTTTGCCTATTTTCTGATCACAGAAACAATGATAGCAGCCCGGGGACGAGGGGGAGGATTAGCCCTTTGGGTAAAAGAGATAAGTGAGACAAAACTAGCTGAAAAATAATTTATTAGAGGAGAAATAGATGGGATATTCTATCGATGTAGATGGGACAAATTTTGACAGTGAAGTGATCGAGAAGTCCTATCTAAATACAGTGATTTTAGACTTTTATGCCCTGTGGTGTGGACCCTGTAAATTGGTAAAACCGATGCTGGAAAAACTGGCAAGTGAATATAATTTTATCCTGGCAAAAATAGATATAGATAAAAGTCCCGAATTAGCCGAACAATACGATGTAGAAGGAGTTCCAGATGTGCGAATTGTCAGCAAGGGAGAAGTGTTACCCTGTTTTGTCGGTGCTTTGCCAGAAGAACAAATTAGAGACTTATTTTCCCGTCTCGATTTACAATCGGAATTAGAAACAGGATTAGCAGAAATCAAAGAAGCGATCGCCCTCGATAATTTGCCCGCAGCTAAACAATTATTTGATCGTCTTTTCCCTAAATATCCCAACGAACCGCGATTAGTTATTATGGCGGTAAAATTTCTCATGCGTCTGGAAAAATGGTCAGATGCCTATCGATTAATCAGTGCTATTAAAGAGGAAAA
The DNA here is from genome assembly GCF_020246065.1 of Microcystis sp. M144S2. Classification (NCBI taxonomy): domain Bacteria; kingdom Bacillati; phylum Cyanobacteriota; class Cyanophyceae; order Chroococcales; family Microcystaceae; genus Microcystis; species Microcystis sp. M144S2. Next base: position 45,238 of record NZ_JADBTR010000065.1, on the reverse strand, counting down.
TCCTGTTATCAAAGGTTGGAAAACTCTCCTAGAATTTCAACAGTTAAAACCAGAAAATAATCCCCTCGATCCGATATTTTTTACTGGGATTAATTTCGCTTTAAAAGAAGATTATGCCGCTGCTTTAGATAAACTGATCAGCCTGGTGGGAGAAAGTAGAAAATATCGTCAGGATGGGGCAAGAAAAGCCATGTTAGCCATATTTCAGATTTTAGGAGTTAGTCATCCCCTCACCCAAGAATACCAAGCAAAGTTAACATTTCTGCTCTACTAGGTAGGGTTTGCGGCAAAAAGTTTTTTGGTGGGGTTAGGAGTCAGCAATCGGTCAAAACTAAAGCAATTCCCCGGAAATTTCAACAAATCTATTCCTCGAATTTCTGTTGACAATTGCCAGGGAATTGCTAGAGACAAGACAGTTTATTTGTGGCGAATCATTTCATAGAGGGCAACGTATTCTTCCCCGGGACCATTCCAAGAGTAATCGCATTCCATGCCTTGAATCGCTAATTTTTGGAATTCTTCTGGTTGAGTGTACCACAATTCTAATGCTCGGGACATGGCTGATTCGAGGGCATTATTATCGGGATCAAAAAAGACAAAACCATTGCGTTCTTCCGGTTGGTGATAGGTATCATAATCGCGATCAAAAACCGTATTAACTAAACCACCAACTCCCCGGACGATGGGAACGGTTCCGTATTTTAAGCTGATTACTTGTGTCAGTCCGCAGGGTTCAAAATTACTGGGAACCACAATCATATCAGCCCCCGCATAAATGAGGTGAGATAATTCCTCATTAAAGCCCAATTCAATATGGACATCAGGGTTATTATTTAGGTGATTTTTCTCATGCCAGAACCAGTTATTAATTAACGATTCGGTGGCGGAACCTAGTAGGACAAATTGCGCCCCGCGAGCTAAGGCATAATACATGGCATGATGAACTAAATGTACGCCTTTTTGGTCATCTAAACGACCGACATAACAAATTAAGGGCTTTTCTGCTTCATCTCTTAACCAGAGTCTTTCTCGCAGTGCCTTCTTATTGCGGGCCTTCTCGGAGAAGCTATCAACACCGTAGGGTGCAGGAATAAATTTATCTACTTCCGGGTTCCAGATATTGTAATCTAAACCGTTGAGAATGCCAGTAAATTTGTGTTGATGCTGGTGAATTGTATGACCTAAACCGTAACTAACATCGGTGTGGTGTGCTTCCCAAGCATGGTGAGGTGAGACGGTATTGAAATAGTTGGCAAAAACGATCCCACCTTTCATAAAATTAATCACAAAAGGATTGAAGTTATCGCGCAGTCGGGCATAGCTGAAGTAGTAAGGATCGTTATTTAATCCTGTTGCCCAGAGAATTTCTGCACCTCCAAATCCTTGGTGCTTAAAGTTATGGATGGTGTAAAGAACGCGCTGATTGCCCATACCATGATATTTATAAATTTCAAAAAGTAAGGGCGGAATTAAACCGGTTTGCCAGTCGTGACAATGAATTATATCGGGACGTTTATTACTTCTGAGCAAAAATTCTAAAGCGGCTTTAGAGAAGAAGGCAAAACGCATATTATCGTCTTTACAACCGTAGTAAGTGCCGCGATTAAAGAAATTATCGCCCGAATTGGGTTGAATAAAGAAACACAAGCGCCCGTGTACCCAACCACAAAAAACGTTACAGTGAATTGCGCCACCGTACCAAGGCACCCACAGGTCCCGATAAGCCTCGTGTAAGCCCCAAATTTGGTCGTAGCGCATACAATCATACATGGGTAGGATTAGCTCCACGCAATGACCGCGAATTTCTAATTCTCGACTCAATCCATATACCACATCCCCCAATCCCCCAGCTTTAATCACCGGGGCGCACTCGGAGGCAACCTGAACTATATACATATATCAATAACTCCCTCGATTAATCTACAGGTCAGCTAGAAGCAATTTTTACAAAAGTATACAGTCTTCTGTGATTAAATGGCTCGATCGAATTAGTTGCGGGTTTGGGTGTTGGGGTGTTGGGGAGAACAAAGCTGCCTTTTGCCTTTTGCCTTTTGCCTTTTGCCTTTTGCCTTTTGCCTTTTGCCTTTTGCCTTTTGCCTTTTGCCTTTTGCCTTTTGCCTCCTCAATATTAACAGCGTTTTAACTGTCCTAGAAGCAAAATCACCTCATCGATGCCGTTTCTGAGGGTAGTGGCGGGTTTATCGCTGTTATTGACGGTTATGCTAAAGATTAGGGGTTGATTGTCGGCGGTTTCTAGATAACCGGCGAGAGCGATAACTCCGGTTAAAGTCCCGGTTTTTGCCTGTAATCGTCCTTCTAGGGGAGTCTGGCGAAATCTATTGGTTAAAGTGCCATCAATGCCGCCAATGGCTAAAGAACGACGATAATCAGGATTTTCTGCCATTAGTTGTAATATTTGACCTAAAGTATTGGGTTTAATCAGGTTTTGTCGTGATAGCCCCGAACCATCGCCGATTTTATAACTATCGCTGTTAATTCCCAGTTTTGTTAAAGTTTCTTGCAATCCCGAGACACCGCCGAGCATTTGTAGTAGGGTTTCGGCTAGTAAATTATCGCTATTTTTATTGACTTTTTCCACCAAATATGCTAGGGGTTCTGATTCTAAATTTGTGATTTCATCGCCGCGAATTTCTGAGCTAATTTCGGCGGTTTTAACGGTAATTCCCGCTTTTTCGAGGATATTACGCCAGCGATCGAGGAAATACTCCGAGGGTTGGGGAATAGCTAAATTAAAATCATCTTGACTATCAATAGCCAGAGAACCAGTGATAATCAGGCGATTATTGGCTAAATTGCCCTTAATTGCCAAAGTATTCGGGGTTCCTTGCGCTGCAGTGCTGGTTTGATTCTCAATTAGCCATTGTTTAGCGGCAATGGGATCAGACCATTGTAAATCTAAGCTTTGCCCCAATTGTCGCGGTAAAAGCCTTAAAGTGACGGAATTTTCGTTTAAAACCAAGCTAGAAGCACTAACTGCGTAGTCAAAAAAGACATCTTCCCATTCCCATGTTTTTTGACTATCGGAGACGACAAAAGGACTAGCAACGACAATTAAACGAGAAATTGAGTTAATTCCCCTTGCTTTTAACTTTTCTGCTAATTTTTCTAACTTTTCTGTGGTTATGGTTGCATCTCCCCTCCCGACTAAGGTTAAAGTCTCTAAATCGGGGGGGTTGCCTTGGGCTAAAATGGGGGTTTTCAGACGATAATCGCGGTTAAATTTGCTGAAAGCGGCAGCAGTGGTTAATAATTTCGCAGTAGAAGCGGGAGTAAAAAAGTTATTTTCGTGGAGACTATAGAGATTTTCCTGAGAATTAAGGGATTTTACTAAAATTCCCCAATAAGCGCCTTGATAATCGGGGCGGGCCAAAATGCGATCGATCTCGGTGGCTAAGTCTGCGGGACAGATAAACTGGGAAGGGGGGGAATTGTCTTGACTGATGGGGGTTGCGAGGGTGAGGGGATGGTTTACCCAGAGAAATAGGGAACAGGTCCCCAAGAGAAAAGATAATTTCGAGCGGCGTGTTAGCATAGAATTAAATCTTGGCAGTAGGTAGGCGTTAAAAATTATCAGATGCCCCCCTTATTAAGGGGGATCCCCCCGCCTATCGGCACCCCCCTTATCAAGGGGGGTAGGGGGGATCGAACCTAAAATCCATTTTTAATTTAATTATAACCAGCTACTTAGTAAATAAATTGACTCTAATTTAGCAGCATTAGTGACTATATTGTGCTAGTTACTCGATAGATTCAGTTAGGGATTGATCCGAGATATTCGCTCCCCTTTTTGCCCAGAAAGTTTTTTGATTCCGTCAAATTTCTATTTATTCGCGAGGATATTTTTATGAGTTATGATTTTGATTTATTCGTGATTGGTGGTGGTTCTGGTGGTATTGCCACCGCTAGACGGGCAGCCGAATACGGGGCAAAAGTGGGATTAGCAGAATACGATCGTTTGGGAGGAACCTGTGTTAATCGCGGTTGTATTCCTAAAAAATTAATGGTTTATTCTAGTCGTTTTCCCCAACTATTTAAGGATGCGGAAGGTTACGGTTGGAGTCCGGTAGAGAGTCAGTTAAATTGGCAAAAATTAATTAGCGCGCTTAATCAGGAAACTATCCGTTTAAATGGCATTTATCAAAAGATGCTCGATAATTCTCAAGTGACGCTTTTTCCTAATTATGCCAAGTTTATTGATACCCATACCCTCGAGGTGGGAGAGGAGAAAATTACTGCCGATAAAATTTTAATTGCCGTGGGGGGACATCCCGTTAAACCCGATATTCCGGGGATCGAACATACAGTAGTTTCTGATGCCATGTTTCAACTGCCAGAACAACCGAAAAGAATTATAGTTTTAGGGGCAGGATATATTGGGGTAGAATTTGCTGGTATTATGCACGGATTGGGGACAGAAGTGGTGCAGTTAATCCGTAAAGACAAGATTTTAAGAGGGTTTGATGAGGATATCCGCGATGAGATTCAAGGGGAAATGATCCGTCAGGGAATTAAAATTATGCCCGAAACTTTCCCCACTTCGATCGAGAAAACTGCTGAGGGTTTAAAAGTACATATTCAGGGGAAAGAAACCTCAGAAATGCTCTTTGTTGATGCCCTAGGATTAGCCGCTACGGGAAGAATTCCTAAGCTGGAAAAATTGGGCTTAGAGAATGTCAATGTTGAGGTCAAAAACGGGGCAATTGTCGTCAACGAGTATAGCCAAACCAGCGAAGATAATATCTATGCCGTGGGCGATTGTACCGATAAAATTAATTTAACTCCCGTGGCGATTAATGAGGGGCGAGCTTTTGCCGATACAGTCTTTGGTAATAAACCCCGGTTAATGAGTTATGAAAACGTTCCTTCGGCAGTATTTTCTACTCCTGAAGCGGCGACGGTGGGATTAACAGAATTGCAAGCAAAAAACCTATATGGTGACACGGGAATTAAAGTTTATCGGTCTAAATTCCGCCCTGGTTACAATGTTTTACCAGGCCGAGAGGACAAAACTTTGATGAAATTAGTTGTTCATCAGGAAAGTGGTAAAATTCTCGGGGCGCACATGGTGGGAGATCACGCCGCCGAAATTATTCAAGGAGTAGCCATTGCCGTAAAAATGGGGGCGACAAAAGCCGATTTTGATGCCACTGTCGGCATTCATCCCAGTGCTGCCGAGGAATTCGTCACCATGCGTTAATTAACAATTTTAGGTGTGTTAGATAGGTGTTAAAAATTGTCAGACACCCCCCTTATTAAGGGGGGATTAAGGGGGGATCCCCCCGCCTATCGGCACCCCCCTTATTAAGGGGGGATTAAGGGGGGATCAAAGACAAAATCTATCTTCTTAATTATAACCACTTACTTAAAACAACCTAACACACCAGAGAAAATTAACCTTTTGGGCTATTGACAATTGAGCCATTTTGTGATAGTTTTTCGGTTAATTTTTGAGCGAGATTTAAGATATCGGAGGGAAGCATAATCACGGTACTGGTGTTATTTTCCGCTCCAATTTCCGTTAACATTTGTAGGCGGCGTAATTCCAAAGCGGCGGGGTTTTCCATGATTAATCGGGAAGCTTCCGCTAATTTTAGGGAGGCTTCCTGTTCTGCGGCAGCTTTAATCAAACGGGCCCGTTTTTCTCGCAATGCTTCCGCTTCCTTGGCCATAGCTCGCTGCATACCAGTGGGAATTTCCACATCTTTTATCTCCACCCGTTCGATATCAATGCCCCAGGGTTCGCTAATTTCATCGACAATTTGTTGGACCGCGTGATTAATTTTGTCTCGTTTTTGCAAGACATCATCGAGATGATTTTGACCGACTACATTTCTTAAAGTGGTCATGGCCGCTTGATAAACGGCCGCGGGGTAGGATTCGACTTTATTAATCGCTTTGCCCGGGTCGATAATACGATAGTAGAGAACCGCATTAACCTTAATTGTGACATTATCGGCGGTGACAGTTTCTTGCGGGGCGATATCGACGGTTTTGGTGCGAATATCCAGCTGCATTTTTTGGTCAACTAGGGGAATGATCCAGTACAGTCCGGGGCCTTTGGTGTCTTGATAACGACCTAGGCGAAAGATAACACCACGCTGGTATTCTCGATCGATTTTAAAGCCATTTAACCCCAGAATGCCCGCTATCAACAGCAAGGGTGCTAGAAATTCCATATTAATTACCACTTATCGGGTTCAAGTTAATCAGTGTGCGGTGACATCTCAATTACAATCTCCTCGCTCCTGACCACTAATACATTCATTCTAGAGAGTAACCGGGCTGTCGGGGAAACTCATAACGAAATATTACAATTTTTAGGAATTGCCCACCCAGCAGGGATGACTCTACTTCCAGACCCCGACCTGAGATAAACTACAGAATGTTATCAGAATTTACCTTGATATTATGAGCGTAGTTAGCCAAGTCATCCTCAAAGCCGACGACGAACTTCGTTATCCTAGTAGTGGTGAACTACAGGGTATCGGGCAATTTTTAAAAACCGGTGAGCAGAGAATTCGCATTGCCGAGACTCTCGCTGAAAATGAGAAAAAAATCGTCGATCAGGCTCAAAAACAACTGTTCAAGAAACGTCCCGATTATAGAGCGCCGGGGGGTAATGCCTACGGTCAGCGTCAATATAATCAATGCTTGCGCGATTATGGTTGGTATCTCCGTCTAGTTACCTATGGGGTATTAGCCGGAGATAAGGGTCCGATCGAACAAACCGGCCTGATCGGGGTCAAAGAGATGTATAACTCTCTTAATGTTCCCGTCCCCGGCATGGTGGAGGCGATTCGTTGTCTCAAAGAGGCCGCTTTAGGTCTTTTGACTCAAGAAGATGCCGTGGCAGCAGCCCCCTACTTCGACTTTATCATCCAGTATATGTCCTAAGCGATCGGGACAGTCCCAGAGGCCTGAAGTCTGAAAAGGGGCAATTTTCCCCTCTTTCAGGGTTCAGGCTTGACTTTTTTCAGTGTTGCCAAAGGCACGGCGTAGCCGTCCAGTAAACAGTGATCAGTAAGCAGTAAACAGTAATCAGTGAAAAGACAGTAGTAAACTGGCATTTGATCAGGCTCACTTAATACATACTGCTCACTTAATACTCAAAACTGATAACTGATAACTGATAACTGATTATGTTTTGGCGCATTATACTACTTACTTTTCTAATACCATCGGTCTATGGGCTGTTTGGCTGGTCGATCGCCCATGAGCGTTTATCATGGAGTGATTGGTTACTTGCCCGCGGTGATGAAATGAATTGGACTCTCACTAGCGAATGGCTAGAAATCATCATCTATATCCTTGCGGTAGGGGTTATCCTCTTAATTGCCCTAGGATTAACTCTGTTTAGTAACTTAATGCCGCTATTTTTCCGCAGTTGGTTTAAAAATGATATTAGCGCTGTATTATCAATTCTTGGCTGGTCCTTGGCGGTAGTCTTTATCTTCCACAAGTGGGCGGTATTTACTCGAGCTTTAATTCTGTTAGCTGCTGCTATCCTCGGTCGTCTAGAACTTCAGGAAGCGGGTTACAATAGGTGGCAAGTTTTCCTGATGATCACCATCCTCTGCTTAGGTAGTTTTGGCTTGGGAATTTGGGCTTATAATCTTTGGGGTCACGAATTACATCAAGTTACTACTGATTAATCTTATCTGGTGCGTGGGGTGCGGATTACTAATTTTGGTTTTTCATTCCAAGGTTATCGCCGCAAACACGCACCCTACAAAATTGCTTATCTCTAATCTTTAAAAAGTATGCCCAAAAAAAATAACGATACGCTCAAACGAGTCTTAATTGTTTCCTCTGGTTTAGTATTTCTGGCTTTAATGGTGGTGCCAACTTTAGGTTTATTTAAAAATAATAATTCTAATTCCCCCCAAGGCAATCAACCCGGGCAAGAGGCAACTATTTCCCCCGAAAAATTACAAGAAATGGTCAAAGGTTACGAGAAAATTCTTGAACGTGAACCAGATAATCCCACTGCTTTGCAAGGACTAGCCCAAGCTCGCCTACAGTTAAAAGATTTTAGCGGAGCCAGAGAACCTTTAGAAAAGTTATATCAAAAATATCCCAACAATCTGGAAGTTATGCTGGTTCTTTATGGAACAAGATTACAAACTCAAGACGTTTCTGGAGCGAAAAGTCTCCTAGAAAAATTAGTCAAAAATTATCCCCAAGAACCGAAGTTTAAAGAAGAATTAACTCGTTTAAATCAAGCGATTGCGGCAGCTTCCAAACAGCAAACCCCAGCACCTAAAAAGTAATGAAAAAAGAATTAATGGCTCTCCTAGACTTAGTAGGATCGATTAGTAGCAAAATGCCAATTTAAGAGGACTCTTCGCCTAAAGTTATCAAAGTTATAGTCATTTCAGATAAGTCTGATACACTCTAGACCGACAAAACCCTTTTTCTCAGCGTATTAGTTTGACTGATTTCGGTATTTTGCTTGGGGTTGGTAAAGCTATAAGTTAGAGTGGCAGCGTTGGCTGCACCAGAGCCGACAAGTCCTAAACCAGCGACTAATCCGAGACTAGCGGCTCCCACAGCGAGAGTGTAGGTTAGTTTGGTTGTAAGGATTCAGGTCATACAAAAAGCAGTCAAACCCATGCTGTGTAAGCATTTAGGCGAATTATGGACAAATCCTCATTCTCATTAAGAAACGCTGAAAGCCTTAATTTTCGTGCTTATTGAGAATGAAACTGTTAGTTTAGCGAGTTCTGAGATTTTAGAAGCCGCTCTGTGACTGCATTTGAGACACCTGAATCCTTACGTTTGGTTTGCGTCAATTTTTTTATCATGCTGTACTCCTTGATTTGTAGTTGGTAAGGGACTTCCAGAGAATAAAATAACCAACAAAAAAATAGAAAAGTGTTTTTTTGAAAAAGTAATTATTTTTGTCTAAGGTAGCTCTTACGATCTTTACCTTTATTGTCAACTAGAGTGCTAAAAGTTTCAACAAAACAGAGTAGGCATAGCCCACCCTGTCAATTATGAAAGATTATAACTCAGGTGGTGGACATCTAGCCCCATTTCTGTTGAAGCTTCTTGTAGAAATAGTCCAAAGTTTCTCCAAAATCCTCAACTGTCTGCCGTAGATCAAGATCGAGATGCTCTTTATGACCTTTGTATGTCGCTGTGAGAGTCAGTCCATTGCTGTGTTGGTGAATGTGCAAGTCAGTGATACTTCCCTTCTGGCAAGATATAGTCATTTCAATTAAGATTGAGAATATCAATGCCAGATTTCATAAGGGTTTAACTGGTCTAGACTGTATCAGACTTATCTGAAATGACTATACCTTTGCTGCAGCGTTGTCAGTAGTAAAACTTAGGGCGCGTTAGACGGCAAAAATTGCTGCTTTGACTCGAAGGTGACAATCCGTCGTAACTCAACACCTATGATCAACATTTACTCGTACCGGCGGTTACGTTTGCGGATAATCCAGAGGATAAACCAGATAACGAGGGCCAGTAGGGCTATTTTTGACACAGGAGCCAGATATTCTTCCACAAGGGGGTAATTTTTCCCTAAAAAGTAACCTGCTGCCGTTAAAAAAACGACCCAGAGGGTCGTGCCGATGGTGGAGTAAACTAAAAAGGGAATCATCGCCATGTGATTCATCCCGGCGGGAAGGGAAATCAAAGTTCGTACTCCGGGGACCAAACGACAGAGTAAAACCGCTTTACTACCGTGACGGTTAAACCATTGATTTGCTTTTTGAATATCTTTAGCGGAAACGGTAATCCATTTGCCGTATTTATCGGCTAGTTTTTCGATTTTTTCCTCATCCACAACCCGACCCAGATAATACCAAGGTAGCGCTCCGACTACGGTTCCGACAATCCCCGCTACCACTGCCGGAATAAATTCCATTTGTCCCTCATGGACGGTAAAACCCGCCAGGGGCATAATTAATTCCGAGGGAATGGGCGGAAAAAGATTCTCTAAAAACATTAATAGGGCTATGCCTAAATAGCCCATAGAAGTCATTGTATTTGTAATCCATTCAGTCATAATTTTTTAGGATTTAGAAAACAGTTTTAAAGTAAAAAAAGGGAGTGGGGGAGTGGCAAGAATAAATAAAAGCAATCTCCTGATAACTGACAACTGACAACTGACAACTGATAACTGATAACTGATAACTGATAACTGATAACTGATATTAGGTTCCGGAAGTCCAGGAGTTGATATATTCTAATTGGGCTTCGGTGAGGGTATCGATTTCAATCCCCATGGCTTGCAGTTTCAAGCGGGCGATTTCTTGGTCTAATTCGTAGGGAATTGAGTAGATGCCGGGGGCCAATTTACCTTGATTTTTAACCAAGTATTCTACACCGATCGCTTGGTTAGCGAAACTCATATCCATAACGGCACTAGGATGACCTTCAGCGGCTGCCAGGTTAACTAGGCGACCTTCACCGATAACAACGACGGATTTACCACTCTTTAGCCTATATTGTTGGGTAAAGTTGCGAACTTCCTTAACATTATCGGCTTTTGCGCCTAAAGCTTGCAGGTCGATTTCAATATCAAAGTGACCGGAGTTGGAAACAATCGCCCCATCTTTCATCAGGTCGAAATGTTCGGCCCGGATAACGTGCTTGTTACCAGTGACGGTGATGAAGATATCGCCTTCCTTAGCGGCTTCATCCATGGGCATAACCCGGAAACCGTCCATCGCCGCTTCAATGGCACGCACGGCGTTGATTTCGGTGACAATTACATTAGAGCCTAAACCTTTGGCCCGCATAGCGACACCTTTACCACACCAACCATAACCAGCCACAACCACGGTTTTACCGGCGAGGAGGATATTGGTGGCGCGAATGATACCATCAAGGGTAGATTGACCTGTACCGTAGCGATTATCAAAGAAATGCTTGGTTTCTGCGTCGTTAACGTTCATTGCGGGGAAGGATAACACCCCGGCTTTGAGCATGGCTTGCAAACGGACGATACCGGTGGTAGTTTCTTCGGTAGTACCGATAATGTCGGGTAATTGGTGACTTCTCTCTTTAACCAGGGTGGCCACTACATCACAACCATCATCGATGATAATCTGGGGTTTATGATCGAGGGCGATTTGAACGTGACGGTGATAGGTGTCGTTATCTTCCCCTTTGATTGCATAAACGGGGATGCCGTAATCAGCGACTAAACAAGCGGCCACATCATCCTGGGTGGAAAGGGGATTGCTGGCAATTAGTAACGCATCAGCGCCACCAGCTTTTAGTGCGATGGCTAAATTAGCGGTCTCGGTGGTAACGTGACAGCAAGCGACTAAACGCAGTCCGGCAAAGGGTTTTTCGATGGCGTAACGTTCGGCTAATTGACGCAAAACTGGCATTTCCCGACCGGCCCATTCGATACGTTGTTTGCCGATGGGGGCTAAACTAATATCTTTAATGTCGTATTTCTGTTGAACTGGTGTTGCTACCATAAGGGGTTTTCCTTAAATACAAGCCTCGGCTATTGGTTAATTTAACTTAACATTGTCTGGGGATTTTGGCTAATGTCAAGCTTTCGGCTGGTTTTTTATATAGGAAAAAGTTATCAATTCCTCACTGACCTATCCAGAACTCAGTATATTGTCTCTATTCTGACCGATTATTTAGTACAATTAAACTATCACACAAGCTAAATTAAGCTAGAAATCTCTATCTCGTGATGATAAGATAAACCGATGGGCGAGAAACTGACAGGCGTTAATCCCAAGATAATCCAATGGGCAAGAGAAAGGGCGAGATATTCTCTTGAGTCTGTGGCGGTCAAGTTTAAAAAAGATGTTTCTGTTATCGAGAAATGGGAGTCAGGAGAGGACTTTCCTACCTATAGTCAATTGGAAAAGTTAGCAGAAATATATAAACGTCCTCTCGCTTTATTCTTTTTCCCAGAACCTCCCCTAGAAGCGGAGGAAAAACAAGAATTTAGAACTTTGCCAGACTTTGAAATCGAAAACCTGGCCGCCGATACTATCTATGCTTTACGACAAGCAAAAGTGATGCAATTGTCGCTACAGGAAATTAATAATGGTATTAATCCTAGTACCAAGAAAATCTTTCAGGATATTTCGGTTAGCTCTAGTGATGATTTAAGGATATTAGCCGAACAGATAAGAAATTATTTAAACGTTACTCTAGAAGAACAACTGACCTGGAATGATCAGGAAACTGCCTTAAAAAAATGGCGGAGTGCCGTGGAAGAAGCCGGTATTTTTATTTTTAAGCGTTCTTTTAAGCAGCGAGAAATTTCGGGATTTTGCTTGATAGATATTGAATTTCCGATCATCTATCTTAATAATAGCACGGAAAAATCTAGACAAATATTTACCATTTTTCATGAATTAGCACATATTCTTTTGCAGACTAATGGAATTACTAAGTCTGACGATAGATATATTAATAGTTTGCAGGGAGCAAATAAAAGTATCGAGATATTTTGTAATAAATTTGCTGCGGAGTTTTTGCTTCCTAATCATGTCTTTTCTGAGATAATTAGAGAAACAATAGTTAACGATAAAATTATCTCGAAAATTTCCAGTGATTATAAGGTTAGTCGAGAAGTAGTTTTACGAAAACTATTAGATAATAACTTAATCTCCCAGAAAGAATATACTCTTAAAGTAAGGGAGTGGTACAGTGAGCAGGTGGGAAAAAGTCAGGACAAAAATAAAAAATCTGGAGGTGATTACTATGCTAATCAGGCGACATATTTGGGAGAAAATTACCTAAAACTTGTGTTCAATAAATACTATCAAGGCCAATACGATATTGAGCGCGTTGCTGATTATCTAAACATTAAAAAAGTTGCTATGGTGGAAGAACTTGAACAATATTTATTAGACAAAGGACTGTTTTGATGGTTTACATTTTTGACACAAGTAGTTTTAAGGTTTTAGGAAACTATTTTCCCAAAAGTTTTCCTACCGTTTGGCAAAAAATCGATTTGATTGTGTCAGAAGGTAAACTACAATCAGTACGCGAAGTGCTTAAAGAAGTAGAATATGGCAATAATAAACAATTTGTTTTAGATTGGATAGACTTCAATAAACAAATATTTTTACCACCCACTGCTCAGGAAACCCTATTTATTCCTGAAATTTTTTCTATAAGAAACTTTAGGGATTTAGTGAGTGAAAAAGCAAGATTACAAGGAAAGCCAGTGGCAGACCCATTTATTATTGCCTGTGCCAAGATAAAAGACGGTTGCGTAATTACCGAAGAAGCCTTGAAGCCTAATGCTGCCAAAATTCCCACAGTCTGTCAACACTTTTCTATCGATTGTACCAATGTTCAGGGTTTAATGGAGCGAGAAGGTTGGCAATTTTAAAACTAAAATTAATGGATAAATTGCCAATAAATTTATATGTTGAAAAGGCTTTTTCTGGAAAACTAATAACCATGTTCAGTCAGAAATTCTAGGCTAATCTCGGTAGGAGGGTGATAAGAGCGCATTCCTAACAATTTTTCCACATATTTGCCTAAAATATCCCCTTCTAGATTCACCCAATCGCCTAATTTTAAATGGGAAAGATTGGTTTCGGCGTAGGTGTGGGGGATGACAGCCACTTTAAACCAGCTGCCGGAGGCATCGCAATCGGCCACGGTTAAACTAATGCCATTAACAGCTATACTGCCCTTACCGACGATATAACGAGCTATGTAGTTATTCCACTGCTCTTCTAGGGAACTAGGGGCAGCAAAGGTCATTTCCCACGAATTAGCCACGATTATCGATTCGACTAAACAGCCAATACCGTCCACATGACCGGTGACAAAATGACCGCCGATTTTACTACCCACCCGCAAAGAGGTTTCTAGGTTAACGTTGGTTTCTGTTTTAATCCTTCGTCCCAAAGTAGTGCGCTGTAGGGTTTCTGGGGAAGCGGTGGCCACAAAACCCTCTGGGAGAATTTCCTCGACTGTCAAACAAACTCCATCCACAGCCACACTATCACCAATCATTAAATCTTGAATAATTGTATCAGAGGATACAGACAAATATAGTCTATCAGTATCCACGACCCGAATTTTTCCCAAGGCTTGAATTAATCCTGTAAACATCGGCTTTTTTCTCGACTATAAATCTTTATGAGTGAAAGATTGGGCATTTTCCCCAGAATAATCGGCGACAATATGACCATCTCCCACTAATTGATATTTGTAGGTCACTAATCCCTCTAATCCCACAGGACCCCGGGGAGGCATTTTTTGGGTACTGATACCCACTTCGGCCCCAAAACCGTAACGGAAACCATCGGCAAATCGCGTGGAACAATTATGAAAAACTCCGGCGGCATCAACTCGATCGCTAAAGGTTTTGGCCGTGTTAAAATTTTCGCTGACAATGGCTTCCGTGTGTCGAGAACCGTAATAATTAATATGTTCGATTGCCGATTCTAGACTATCGACAATTTTAATTGACAGAATTAAATCACTATATTCGGTTTGCCAGTCTTCTTCTGTGGCCGATGGCACGTTAATCATCTGACGAGTTGCTTCATCTCCTAATAATTTAACCTTTTTTTCCTCTAATGCCTGTGCCACTGCGGGTAAAAATTGTCTAGCGATGTCTTGATGAACCAATAAAGTTTCAATGGTATTACAAGCGGCAGGATATTGGGTTTTGCCATCGACGGTAATTCTAATTGCTTTGCTTAAATCGGCTTCTTTGTCGATGTAGAGATGACAGATACCATCGGCATGACCGAGGACAGGAATGCGGGTATTATTTTGGATATAACGCACAAATTCGTTAGAACCTCTAGGAATTATTAAATCGATGTATTGATCAAGTTTTAAGAGTTCCTGAATTTCTTCTCGTGTTGTTAATAATCGTACCGCTGCTGGATTAACTTTAGTTTGACTCAATGCCTGATGAATAATTGTTACTAAAGCTTGACAAGAACGGAGCGCCTCTTTCCCCCCTTTTAAAATAACGCCATTACCAGATTTAATCGCTAAACTGGTAATTTGAATTAAAGCATCGGGACGAGCTTCAAAAATAACCCCTAAAACCCCTAAAGGACAGGTTATTCTCCGAAGAGTTAAACCTTGATCTAATTCCCGATTAATTTGCATAGTAGCTAAAGGATCTGCTAATTTAGCCACATCTCGCACCCCAGCAATGGCGGCTTTTAATTTGCCAAGACTTAACTCTAATCGCGCACATAAAGCCGGAGATAATTGCATCGCTTTGGCAGTTTGAACATCGGCGATATTAGCTTCTAGTATCTTATCGGCATTGGCAGTTAAAGCCTCAGCAATAGCCTCTAAAGCTTCATTCCTTTCTTCGTTAGTCAGGATAGCCAGTTGACGACTCGCTTGACGGGTTTCTCTGGCGATTTCGGGGAGGGATAGAGAAGTTGTAACCATAGAAAATTAAAAGTAATAACCGCTATCTTGTTTATTTTATCTTATTTTTGATCAAGTTTCAGGGTCATTACACCTCATTGTAAAAATCAAAAATTGTTGTTAGGTTTAGGATTCAGTAGCTAGGAGAATTAAGAATCAATAATAATCAATTAAATGGTCTATTTACAGATTTTAGGCAATTTAATCCTTATTTTTGCTGGTTTTGAACCCTCAAAAATTAATTAGGCAAGAGGTTTATTGAAGGTTATCAACTTTTGTCATGATCATCATAAATCTAGTTAACTAGAAAAAATAGCCGAAATTAGTGATTTTTCTTCCTAGACCTGTAGAGACATTATAGTTAACATCCCTACAGGTTCTAGACTATCTAGACCGGATTGGCAATCAGACAATTAGATACTTCTTGACGCGCCCAATCATCGGCGGCTAAAATGTCATCTAGGCTAGGGGTAGAACTGTTATGAATCGCAAAGCGATCGCAGACTTTTTCAATCACCCGTGGAATATCTAAGAAACTAATCTTTTCTTCTAAAAATAATGCTACTGCTTGTTCATTGGCCGCATTTAATACTGCTGGCATTGACCCACCTGCGCGGCCGGCTGCATAAGCTAATCCCATACAGGGATATTTTTGATGATCGGGTTCTTTGAAGGTTAAACTGCCGGCTTTAACTAAATTTAAAGGTTCCCAATCGGTATAAATTCTTTCAGGCCAAGACAAGGCATATAACAGGGGTAAACGCATATCAGGCCAGCCTAATTGGGCTAAAACCGAGGTATCCTGTAACTCAATTAAAGAGTGAATAATACTTTGGGGATGAATAACAATATCGATCGCATTATAATCAACACCAAATAAATAATGAGCTTCGATAACTTCTAGACCTTTATTCATTAAAGTAGCCGAATCGATGGTGATTTTTCTGCCCATCGACCAGTTAGGATGTTTGAGGGCATCAGCTACGGTTACTTGTGACAATTTTTCCACGGGTAGATCCCGAAAAGCACCCCCAGAAGCGGTGAGAATAATCTTTTTTAATCCCCCGGTGGGAACTCCCTGTAAACATTGAAAAATAGCTGAATGTTCCGAATCAGCAGGTAATAATTTAACTCCGTGTTTTTCCACTAAAGGCAGCACCACCGGACCGCCAGCAATCAGGGTTTCTTTATTAGCGAGAGCGATATCTTTACCAGCAGTAATAGCGGCAATCGTCGGCAGCAATCCCGCACAACCAACAATTCCCGTGACGACGCTTTCGGAATCGCCATAACGGGCCACTTCGATTACTCCTTCCTTTCCTGCTAGGATAATCGGGGTATAGTCAAGGTCGGAAATTAGGCTTTTTAGGTCTTCTAGTTGACTTTCGTTGTTAATCGCCACGATTTGCGGGCGAAATTGCCAAATTTGCTCCGATAGTAGTTGAATATTATTACCCGTGGCTAATCCCACCACTTGAAACTTATCGGGATGATCGGTGACAATATCGAGAGTTTGAGTACCGATCGAGCCTGTAGAGCCTAAAATCGAGATTTTTTTCATTAGAAACTTAATATAATTTGGGGATTAGCTTTAAATATACGTTCTCTGGGGTCTTTCTGGCACATCAGAGTAAATATTAAATATTTGTTAAAAAAGTTGCTAGTTTGACTTTTTTGTGCTATGGGTTAGAAAGAGTTAGCGATAGAGATGGTGACAGAGAAGAAATCGAATAGAACGGCCAATGGATTAGGCTGTCTAGCGGGGGGTCTGGTTTTTTGCCTCTTATTTCCCCTGTGTGTTTTCTTTTTTGTTTGGTTATCCTTCGCTCTTGGGATGAGTTGCGCTCTCCCCAGTCAATGTTCGGCAGCAGCAGCATTCATGAAAGGGATTCTGTCCTTAATTCTTTTTTTTGGGGGAGGATTCGCCGTACCTATATTCCTCAGTTGTGCCGTGGGAAAAGCCGTCAGATTTGGGTTAAGTCGGAGAAAAAATAACCGAACTTAAACTTAAGTTCGGCTAGATTTATAATCTATTTAACAACTGGATAAAACTAACTTTCTGTCGCCGTTGCTGTGGTGGGAGGCAACTTAATATTAGTAGCTAATCCCAGAATTTGCAGCAGACGAATGGTCATCCAAGTCAGGTCAACTTCCCACCATTGTAGGCCATGACGGGCAGAATACTGATAGGCATGGTGATTATTGTGCCAACCTTCACCGAAAGTTAAGAGAGCAACCCACCAACAATTTTTAGAATTATCGTGGGATTCATGGCTAACATAACCAAATTTGTGGGTGGCACTGTTGACAAACCAAGTGGAGTGGAAAACTAAGACCAAGCGAACAAAAATTCCCCAAATTACAAACGGCCAACCACCCATAGCATAGAGAATTAAGCCTAAAACAATTTGGATAGGAACAAAATAATTTTGACAGAATTTATAGAAAGGATCGTCGGCGATATCTTGGGTAAAACGGGCAATTTCTTCGTCGGCAGGAATTTCGTGCAACATCCAACCCATGTGACTCCACCAGAAACCTTTATTAGAATCGTGGGGATCGGGAGCAGTATCAGAATATTTATGATGAATACGATGTAAACCTATCCATGCGATCGCACCCCCCTGACAAGCGAGGGTTCCGCACAAAACCAGAAAGTATTCTAACCATTTGGGAGTCTTAAAACTCCGATGGGAAACCAAACGATGAAAACCGAGGGTAATTCCTAAACCCCCGGTAATCCAATAAAGAATCAATGTCACTCCCACAGCGCCCCAGCTAAAATTGCCAGGCAAGAAGGCTAAAAGAGCCACTAAGTGGATAAAAGCCATGTAGATGAGAGTCACCCAGTCAATGGGAAGTTTTTCGGAAGTCGCAACAGTCATTGAATAACCCAAAGGGAAACAACAGGAGACAGAGCATCATTGTCTTATCTGTCTCGATTTGACACAGGGGAAACTTTGACGCTTAATAAATAGTAACAAATATCACAGTCTATTGTTTGATGGATATCCCCTCTCTACTCCACAGGGCAGAAAAGGCCTTACTGCCCATTTTTTCGGAAATTGACGCACAGGTCAAGGAAAATCTCCGTCAAGTCCTCGCTGCTTTCCGTGAAAACCGGGTCGGGGTGCATCATTTTGCTAGTGTTAGTGGTTATGGTCATGATGACTTGGGACGGGATACTTTAGATCAAGTGTTCGCCCAAGCCCTGGGGGCCGAAAAGGCGGCGGTGCGGGTACAATTTGTGTCAGGAACCCATGCGATCGCCTGTGCCTTGTATGGGGTTCTTCGACCGGGGGATGAGATGTTAGCGGTAGCCGGTGCGCCCTACGATACCCTAGAGGAAGTAATTGGGATTAGGGGCAGTGGTCAAGGCTCTTTAAAGGATTTTGGCGTTAGTTATCGGCAATTAGAGCTAGATTCTACTGGTGCGATCGATTGGTTAGCTCTAGAAACAGCAGTTAAACCCCAAACCCGTTTAGTACATATTCAAAGGTCTTGCGGTTATTCCTGGCGCTCAAGTTTGTCTATTGACGAAATCGAGAGAATTGTCCGTATAGTTAAACAACAAAACCCGAATACAGTCTGTTTTGTCGATAATTGCTATGGAGAATTTATCAGCACCCAAGAACCCACCCACGTGGGGGCAGATCTAATGGCCGGTTCTCTAATTAAAAATCCCGGAGGTACAATCGTCACGGCCGGGGGATACATAGCAGGTAAAGCGGAATTAGTGGAAATGGCCTGCTATCGTCTGACAGCACCGGGGATTGGTAGCGAGGGAGGGGCAACTTTTGACCAAAATCGTCTTCTTTATCAGGGATTGTTTCTAGCGCCGCAAATGGTGGGAGAAGCGATGAAAGGCAGTCATTTAATTGCCTATGTGGGCGATAAGTTGGGTTATCCAGTCAATCCTGCCCCTTTTGTGCCTCGACGCGATATTATTCAAGCGATTAAACTCGGTTCCCCTGATAAGCTGATTGCCTTCTGTAAAGCCATTCAAGCCTATTCTCCCATCGGTTCCTACTTGGATCCCATTCCTGCCCAAATGCCGGGCTATGAGAGCCAAGTAGTGATGGCTGGTGGCACGTTTATCGATGGTAGCACCTCGGAATTCTCCGCCGATGGACCCTTACGGGAACCCTATATCGTTTTTTGTCAGGGGGGAACCCATTGGACCCATATTTCTCTAGCTTTAGAACAAGCGATCGCTGCTTTAATGAATGGTTCCCCTCACCTTCCTTCTTTCCCCTAGTTAGGGTTTGCTAAAAAAATTTTTCTTGGGGATAGATAGGTTTTGGGGTGTTAGGGAATTTAGCTAAAATTTCCCCATCTCCCTAAATCCCTATCTCCTAACTTCCTGTCTTTGTGGTTAACAAGAAGGGAACAGTCAAGGAGCAAAAGTGCCATTAATACAGACTTTCCCCATCATTAAGTAGCTGGTTATAATTAAATTTAAAATGGATTTTGCCTTTAATCCCCCCTTGATAAGGGGGGTGCCGATAGGCGGGGGGATCTGAAAGTTTTTAATACCTATCTACTTATTTATTCCTTTTCTATTTTTGTTCAGGACTTATTGATTGATTTAGGCTCTTTTGTGGGGACAATTCCTAATTTTTAAGATCAATGTAGATTGACAAAAATGAGATGCAGCCACTTCTCGAACTTGTCTAACTCGATGCCAGATGGGAAAATAACCACAAATCTAACTATACTCATTACAATATAAATATCAACGACCACGATAAAAAGTTCTTATGCGGGTAACTCTAAAATCGGCCTTGAGTGACAGTCATATCGATGCTAATCAAAGCAGCAGTCAACGTCAACTGATGCTATCGATCGCCGCCACCAGTGAACAGATCAACACAAATTTACCGATTAATCTTTGTTTAGTTCTCGATCATAGCGGTTCTATGCAGGGAAAACCCCTAGAAACGGTAAAAAAAGCGGCCTTAAGTTTAATAGAATCCCTCGGAGTTAACGATCGTCTCTCGGTGATAGCTTTCGATCATCGCGCTAAAGTTATTCTTCCCTCCCAATCACGACAGGATGATCTGACCTTAATTCGCTCAAAAATTAAACAGTTACAAGCGGGAGGAGGCACGGCGATCGATGAAGGGATAAAATTAGGTATTCAAGAAAGTTCTAGCGGCAGCAAAGGTTATGTATCTCATATTTTTCTGCTTACCGATGGTGAAAATGAACACGGAAATAATCAACGCTGTTTAAAATTAGCCGCAGTAGCGGCTGAGTATGGTATCACCTTAAATACCTTCGGTTTTGGCGATCATTGGAATCAAGATATCCTAGAAAAAATTGCCGATATCGCCGGCGGAAGTTTATCCTATATCGAAAGACCCGAACAAGCTTTAATTGAATTTACTCGTCTATTTAACCGTCTGCAATCTGTGCGGTTAACTAACGCTTTCCTGCAATTAGAATTAGATGCTCGGACTCATTTAGCCGACTTAAAACCCATCGCCCAAGTTGCCCCAGAAACCATAGAAATGAGCCTACAAAAAGAGGGTAATTTTTACATCACCCGTTTGGGGGATTTAATGATAGATGAAGAAAAAATTCTCCTCCTCAATCTCTATATTGACCAAATTCCCCCCGGTACTCACACCATAGCTAAGGTGAAGATTCGCTACGATGATCCCGCTTCCGGTCAAAAAGGGCTAGAAACTGCGACTTTTAACCTTGATATCACCTCCCAAGCTCTCTATCAATCCCAATTAAACGATCAAGTTCAGAAATCAATTCTGACTTTAGCCAAATATCGTCAAACCCAAATCGCTGAAGAAAAATTAAAACAGGGCGATCGAGCAGCCGCCGCCACCATGCTACAAACCGCAGCCAAAACAGCCCTACAATTGGGAGAAAAAAATGCCGCCACTGTCCTCCAAACTAATGCCACCCGTTTACAGGTGGGAGAAGAATTGAGCGAGGGTGATTTAAAGAAAACCCGCATTATTGCTAAAACAAGACTACAAACCGATGGATAAACCACTTATTGAAACAAAATCCCGATTCCCAGCAAAGCAATCATCACCCCGAAAATCGCCCGCAAGTTAATCCGATCCCCCATCATGGCAGCGATCGGCAGGACAAATAAAGGACTGGTAGCGGTGAGAGTTTGGGCAATACCCACAGGAGAGAATTTTAAAGCAGTTTGCTGTAACCATATCCCTAAAAACGTACTGCCGAAAGCAGTGACAATAATAATAGCAATCAGACGCAATGACCAGTTAATCGCTGGCGGTGATTCCTGACGGCGAAAAAACATCAAAATTAACACTATTCCCGTCCCCGCTAACAGACGAAACAGGGCACTCTGCAAAGAAGACATTCCCGACTCTACCAGTGCCTGACGAGATAAAACCGCTCCCACCGCTTGGGAAATCGCAGCGATTAAAGCCCAGGCAATTCCTCGCCGACAAGGACGTTGACTATTGATTTCGGGAGTTTTTTCGGAAATAACCCAAGCAACCCCGAAGATGGTCAAAATCATGCCAATATAAGCCGATATTTTCAGGGATTCCCCCAAAAAAGTCGCCGCTAGAATCGCCCCCAAGGGAGGCGAAAGGGTTTCTAACAGGAGGGTTTTTCGCGGTCCCAAATAATTGAGGGCGGTAAAATAGGCCGTGTCACCGATTCCTATACCAATTGCGCCACTTGTCAAGAGTATAAATACCGAACTTTGTTGATTAATATCGCGCCATTGTCCGGAAAGGGGCAGCGTCAGGGCAATTAAAGCGATCGCGACTACTCCTTTCAGAAAATTAAGCAATAAAGGCGGGATTTTCTGGCCTAATAGGCTATAAATCGCCGCAGAAATCGCCCAAAGCGCCGCCGTACTCAAAGCCGCTATCTCTCCCGTTAAATTTTCACCGAGACTAAATCCGTTGAGCATTATCATATTTGTCAGGAGACAGTATTAAGAAGACTCCGAGACTCCGAGACTATTTTTATTTATTATCCCCACTTCCCACACCCCCGCTAATTTAGTGATTTAATAAAACCGACCACTGCTGCAGAAGATAAAAACTATGTGTATTCTCGGTTTTGATCCGGGTAAGGATAAATGTGGGATCGCGGTCAGGTCATCGACGGGGAAAATTTATACCCATGAGGTGATAGCATCGTCACAAGCGATCGAGCGTTTAGCCAGTCTCTGTCAACAATATCCGATCGAATTATTGGTGATGGGGAATCAAACCACCTCAAAAAGTTGGCGCGAAAAAATTGCCGCTCGTGTCACCGTCCCGATTACTCTAGTAGATGAACGCAATAGTACCCTAGAAGCTCGCGATCGCTATTGGCAAATGTTCCCCCCCAAAGGATTACAGAAACTCATCCCCCAAGGTATGCGTCTTCCTGATCGCCCCATTGATGATATAGTAGCGATTCTGCTGATTGAACGTCATTTACAGTCCAAATAATGTCACACTACAAATTAGACACAGCAGGGTGAATTGACGATGCTCCTAAGTAAAGGTTTTGAAGTGGAAATGTACACCGGAACAGCAGCCGGAGAAATTATCGGTTTATCCGATCGCATTGTCAAGGATTTAGATGGTTTTGTCCGGGAACCGGATAGTCGTAACGTAGAATATACTACGGCTCCCATGACTAACTATGACCGTCTTTTATGCGCTACTTTAAAACCTCGTCTGGCTCTACGGCAATATTTGCGTCGTTTAGGCGATTATACCCTCATCCCCGGCAGTACCCTCTCCTTGGGCGATAGTCAACATTTTTATCGCAGCGACCCCCACAATCCCTATCATGACTATATTGAACAGACCTACGGCACTAATGTAGTCACGGCCAGTATTCATATTAACGTCGGTATTAGCGATTATGAGGATTTAATGCGTGCCTGTCGCTTAATTCGCCTAGAAGCTCCTTTATACTTGGCTTTAAG
Source organism: Microcystis sp. M144S2 (assembly GCF_020246065.1). Taxonomy (NCBI): domain Bacteria; kingdom Bacillati; phylum Cyanobacteriota; class Cyanophyceae; order Chroococcales; family Microcystaceae; genus Microcystis; species Microcystis sp. M144S2. Next base: position 21,927 of record NZ_JADBTR010000065.1, on the reverse strand, counting down.
TGCTTCTTCTCCCTTTCTCGACGGTAAAATCACCGGTTCCCATTCCCGTCGTTGGCAAGTTTTCCCCCAAACTCCTGCTTATGTTCCCCTCTTTGAAAGTCATAAACATTTTGTCACCTGGACTGAGGAACAATTAAAACTCGCTACGATGCAGAATGTTCGTCATCTCTGGGTGTCAGTACGTCCTAACGGTAGCAATCGTCCCTATAATCTCAATCGTCTAGAATTGCGAATTTGTGACCTGATTGCTAATCCTATTAGTTTATTAGCAGTTATGGCTTTTTTAGAGGCCCGTTTAACTCAACTTTTACAGGATCCCCAATTAGACCCCTTAATTTTAAGTCAATTACCCAGCAGCAATCGTAGCGAGGATTTATTAACTTTAACTCAAGAAAACGAACAGGCTGCCGCGCGTTTTAGTCTTGATGCCACCCTGAGACATTGGTACGATGGCCGGGAAATCTTAGCTAGGGATTGGATTAAAGACCTCTATGTTCAAGTTTATCCGATCGCTAAAGAAAGGGGTTTTAGTTGTTTCCTCTCTCCCCTACAAAAAATCCTCCGCGAAGGTAACACGGCACAACAATGGTTAAAACAATACGACCAGGGGATGGATGTTAAAAGTATTATCAAACAGGCGATTCTTACCCTAGAAAAAGAGGAACGAGAGTTAGAACATAAATTATGTCAGCATATTCTAGTTGCGTGAATAAAAGACTTTTTCTCTAATTATTTGGCTCTCTTGAGGTTATGGTGATGAGTAAATCTTATCGGTTCTTCGGTTTGTGTTATGCAAGGGACGGGATTATAAGAGATGAAACCCTTATAGAGAAAGATATTGCTGCGATATTTGTCAATTGTTTTCAATCTAGAGCGAACTAATCAATTAAGTCTCTTGCTAGATAAGGATTTAGTCGATTTATGCCCCCCGATAGAACCATACCAGATAACGAAGAACCATTTAAACTACTAATTGGCTATAACCAGTCTAGGAGAGCCACCAAATTAAAGCATATCTAAAGAGTTTTGAGTTAAAAGTAAAACTTCAGGTTTTCATTTAAAACAAATGTACCAACTAGCTTAATTTTTGGGGGAAAATTAGTCAACCGATCATTAAGTACCTAAGCAAAATTAATTACACATATCTAACCCCGCTCTTGCCTCTTGCCTATCTTCACTAGGAAATTAATTTTGCACGACTACTTATAACATATAATTAATTTGCAAGAGTTCTACTGTTTACTGATAACTGAAAAACCGCCTTCACCCGAGCGACAACATTTTTCAGGGTAATAGGATAAGCTGGAATTATCGAAACCGTAGAAATAATAGATAAAATGAGTAATCTCCTCTGGCCGCGTTTTCTCAAGAAAGCTTACCGTCAAGAACCAATAACTAGCTTTATCTTTACCGCAGCGGCAGTAGATGTCATCATCGGGGTTCTAGGACAAAGATGGACACTGCTGTCTTTAGGGGCAACGATTATGGCGATCGCTATCTTCGCCAGGTGGCAACAGAGCCAAAAAAGCAAGGCAATCAACAAAGAAGAAGCGGCAAGATACTATTTACCGCCCCAATCGGGTCAAGTAGCTTTACCGACCCTGAAAAATGAAAAAAATCGACCTTCTTAGCTCAAAAATTTCACCTTGCTTGGCAATCAATCCCCTCAAAGGCTAGAATCTATAGCACCGTTCATTTGTTAATATTCAACTAAATTTATGAAATTCCGATTTACGGGTGGGGAGAAACTTGTCGGGGCAATTGTGGTCAGTGTCCTAACCACGCTGACAATCGGGCAACATCAGCTTAGTCAGGCCCAAAGTCCTATTGCTCCCCCTAAACCCGCAGCTGAAAGTGGCGAAAAAACCCCAGAAACTATCCTAGTAGAGGGTTTAGGCAGACTTACCCTCGCTAAAACCTTAGAAGGGCAACAATCCACCCCTAATGCTGTGATTTTCAGCCCCGATAACCAATTGGTTCTCGCTGGTGGTAGTGATACGGATCCTCTCCTGAGAATTTGGTCCGTAAAAACAGGGCAAAAAGTTTCCCAAACTCGGGCCCAAAGAACTAGCGTCAAAGCTTTAGCCATTAGTCCCAACGAAAAATTATTAGTTAGTAGCGGTTCAGATGGTTCCATTAATTTTTGGAATCTGGTGGAAGGCAAGTATTTAGGAATTGCCCTCGAACACGGTAATACTGTCCTCGCCCTTACGGTTACTCCCGATGGTAAAACGTTAATTAGTGGTGGTTTGGAAGGAATTCGCCTCTGGACAGTGCAACCCCCCCGCCGTCCCCTCTATCGTTTAAATTGGGTGGGTAATTTTGTTTATTCCCTAGGCATGAAATCCGATGGTGTCACCCTTGCCAGTGGTCATGAAAACGGTGAGGTAAATTTTTGGGACATCCGCGAGGGCAAATTGTTATCGAAATTTTCTGCCCATCCCCAAGCGGTTAGCAAGCTTTTATACACTCCCGACGGTAAAAATTTAATTACCGGTAGTTTAGACCGCACGATTAAAATCTGGGATACGAGCAATAATCAGTTATTATTTACCCTCGTCGGTCATACGGCCCGAATCCGTTCCCTGGCACTCCATCCTAACGGACAAATTCTCGCTAGTGCTAGTAATGACGGGGTGCGTTTATGGGATGTGACCACGGGTAAACAGTTAGCCTGGTTTGATAATAATTCCGACTGGGTGGAATCCCTGGCTTTTAGTCCCGATGGGCAGTATTTGGCTAGTGGTAATTATGATTTTAAAATTCGCCTCTGGCAATTCGTCCGTTAGGCAAAAATGCCTTGATTTAGCCTTTAACCACTTCTAGAAAAGCCGATTTCGCCGCTGCCTGTTCCGCTGCTTTTTTGCTTCTGCCAGTTCCCACTCCTAATTTCTGCTCATTTAACCACACTTCCGCACAAAAACGTTCTTGATCTAAACCATTGATTTCTTTTACTAAATATTGCGGCAGTTTTTTGTATGTTGCTTGTGTCCACTCCTGCAAGGCATCCTTATAATTCTGTCGGGCCGGATCTCGACGAATTTCGGCCGCTTTTTCCCGCAGTGGTTCATCTAACCAAGAACGCACTAAAATCATCGTCTGTGTACTAAGATATAATGCTCCCAAGACCGCCTCAAAAGCGTCTGCTAGTCGAGAAATTCGCCCCGCTTGATCGATACTCGTACTACTTGATACCAACAAATAACGCTCGAAACCGTAGCGATCCGCAAATTCCGCCAGAGTGCGATCGCTAACCATCATCGATCGCAGGGCGGCAAATTCTCCCACGAGCGCCTCTGGATAAGTTTCTAACAATACCTCCGCCGCCACGAGTCTTACCACAGAATCGCCCACAAATTCTAATTGTTCATAATTCTTATCACGCGAAACACTGGGATGAGTTAGGGCCAAATCTAACAAATCCCACCTGACGGGGACATCAGCCGATAAACCCAGCTTTTCCACTAGGGTTTTTAATTGTTTTTGGCGACGCGGATCACTTAAGGACATGGGAGCGAGAAGAAGGGGTGTAGGGTGTGGGGTGTAGGCTTCGGCCGTGAGCTCAGCCGAACGGGTGTGGGGTGTGGGCTTCGGCCGTGAGCTCAGCCGAACGGGTGTGGGGTGTGGGGTGTAGGGTGTGGGGTGTGGGCTTCGGCCGTGAGCTCAGCCGAACGGGTGTGGGGTGATGGGGAGAACAAAGCTGCCTATTGCCGACCGCCGACCGCCTCCTGATAACTGATAAAGGAGAGAGTCAGACATAAGCCGAATTCTGTATTTCCCAACAGCAGTAAAATTGCTTTTACCTTTGTTGGAATAGAGGTTATCTATCTGGGATAATTGTTACCAATTACCTCAAGCGGTTCCTAAAAACGGGACAGGAAAAAGACCAACCTTTGTCCCTCCACCTTGCTCCCCACCGGGGTTTACCGAGCCAGTACCTCTCGATACTGCTGGTGCGCTCTTACCGCACCTTTGCACCCTTACCCCCAATCAGTTATCAGTTATCAGTGAATTTACTTTCGTTACTGTTTACTAATCACTGAAAAAAGGAGGCGGTATTTTTCTGTGGCACTATCCTCACGCTCACGCGCACTGGACGTTATCCAGCAAGTGTGGTCTTTCGGGAGTTCGGACTTTCCTCGGAATCATTAATCAAATGACCCCGCAACCTCTAGACCAACTCTCTCCTATTCTCTAGTATGACTTACCAGAGACTCGATCGCTCATATATCCTAGTCAATAATCAGTGATCAGTAAACAGTAAACAGTGAACAGTGAAAAGACAGCAGGAAACTGCTATTTAATACTGCTCGCTTAATAAGTAGTCGTGCAAAATTAATTTCCTAGTGAAGATAGGCAAGAGGCAATAGGCAAGAGCGGGGTTAGATGTGTGTAATTAATTTTGCTTAGGTACTTACATACTGCTCACTTAAAACTCAAATCTGATAACTGATAACTGATAACTGATCAATGTCGATCGCTCTAAACGTTAACATTAAAGGTAATGGCTATCCGATCCTCTGTCTGCACGGTCATCCCGGTTCGGCATCCAGTATGTCTGTATTTACCGATCATTTTTGCCAACGCTGGCAAACCCTGGCCCCGGATCTGCGCGGCTACGGTAAAAGTCGTTATCGCCTGGATTTTCAGCTAGAAGAACATCTAGAGGATTTAATCGGACTGCTCGATCGCCAAAAAATCCGGCAATGTTTAATTCTCGGTTGGTCTTTGGGGGGTATAATCGCACTGGAATTAGTATTGCGCCATCCCGATCGCTTTCCTGGTTTAATTCTCGTGGCCTCGGCCGGGCGGCCTTGGGGTAGTCATCCTCCCGTCACCACCACAGATTTAGTTTTGACGGGGATGGCGGCAATTCTCAATCAGATTAAACCGGGATGGCGTTGGAATATTAATACTTTTGCCCGTCGTTCCCTGTTTCAGTACCTTTTTTCACAACATCAAGCGATATCCTATCAATATCTCGCTCAAGATGCTGTTACCGCCTACTTAGGCACTTCTCCAGCTGCTAATCGCGCTTTAAATCGGGCTTTAAAAAAAGGTTACAATTGTTTAAAATCTCTTGACAAAATCACAATTCCCTGCTTAGTTCTGGCGGGAGCAAATGATCGCCATATTACCAGTGCCTCGAGCCAAGAAACAGCCGAAAAACTGAAACTGTCTCGGTGGAAATGTTACCCAGATACAGCCCATCTGTTCCCCTGGGAAATCCCCGACTTAGTTTTAGGGGACATTGATAATTGGTTAGCGGAGCATTTTAGCGATAAACTGGCAGGGTGAAGTGAAAACTACTGCCGTGGTCAGGGACACTATCCACCCAAATTTGACCGTAGTGGGCGCGAATAATCTTGCGACAGACCGATAAACCGATGCCATAACCTTCTTTACCCTCATCCCGTTTGAGACGCACATGACCCTCAAAAATATGCTCTTGTTTTTCTTCGGGGATGCCGGGGCCGGTATCACTGATGCTCACTTGTACTTTTTGAGTAGTACGATGGAGGACAGAAAGGGTAATTTCGCCGCCAGGGGGAGTATATTTGATGCCATTCTCCAAGAGATTAATAATCACCTGTCGGATTAACTCCTCATCAGCATAGACGGGGGGCAGATCTTGGGGGATATCGCTTTGGAGAGTTAAAGTCTTTTCCTGAAAAATATCGGTAAATTGAGACAAAATTTCCTGACAAAGAGCTTGAAGATAAAATTTACTCTGGTGGAGAGTGAATTGCGCCGCCATGCTCTTAGAAGCTTGCAGAATATCCGTGATCAAACGGTTCATAATCCGGAACTGTTTGCGGGCCTGTTGGTGCAGTTGTTCTCGTAATTGCAGACTGCGCTCCGTATCCGGTTGATGATAGGCTAATTCTAGGGTTTCCACGGCGATGGAAGCAGCGGTGAGAGGGCTGCGTAAATCGTGGGCTAACATAGCCAAAATTTGGTCTTTAAATTTCAACTGTTCTAATAATTCTTCCTTTTCCTGTTTAAGACGAAAAACCTCATCGGCAATGCGGATGAGTTCGCCCGAATGTTCCACCTCTTGACGTTGTTCATCCTCAGCGTGATGATTTTTGACCTCCTCTTTAATCGCTTTTTGCCAGCGTACCAACCATTTTTTAAACTGTTCCACCAGATTACTGCCCGCGAGGGTATGGCGGGGGGCGGGGGCAATTTTGACCAGGGCCGGGGTAGCTACAAGGCGAAAATGTTCGACTAAATGAGGTTGCTGGCGAATTTCGATGATTTGTAGGTCAATTGGGTAATCAGACTTTAAAGACTGGAGATAGGACTGAATTTGACGGATAATTTCTTGAGAACTGGGACGGTCATCAACAAACAGCAAAAGTTGAATCGAGAGAGGCGTTGTCGTCTCTCTCCCTAAAGCAGTCAGTGGCTCGTTAGATGGGAGCATCGGAAAATTAGTAAACCTAGGGATTGACGGGATTGATCGATCGTCGATCGACTTTTATCATATTCTTTATTGTAGAAGCTTAAGATAGTATAAAATCTACTCAACCTAATCTTAAAGTTTTATTCCTTAATTCTAAGAAGAAATCCTATGGCTTTTGGCTATGTTGCCCTAGTTCTCCACGCTCATCTCCCTTTCGTTCGCCATCCCGAAAGCGATTACGTCCTCGAAGAAGAATGGTTATACGAAGCAATCACAGAAACCTACATCCCTCTGCTGCAAGTTTTTGAAGGTCTCAAGCGGGATGGTATCGATTTTAAAATGACCATGAGCATGACTCCGCCGTTGGTGTCGATGCTGCGGGATCCGTTACTGCAAGAGCGTTATGAAGAACACTTAGGTAAGTTAGAAGAATTAATTGCTAAAGAAATCGACCATAATCAACATAATGGCCATATTCGCTACTTAGCCGAATATTACGCCGAATCTTTCCAAAGTATCCGACAAACTTGGGAAAAATACGATCGAGATCTGGTCAAGGCATTTAAACAATTCCTCGACAGTAATAACCTAGAAATTATCACCTGTGGTGCGACTCACGGTTATATGCCCCTGATGAAAATGTACCCACAAGCGGTGTGGGCGCAAATTGAGGTGGCCTGTCAACACTACGAAGAAAATTTCGGTCGTCGTCCCAAGGGCATTTGGTTGCCGGAATGTGCCTACTACGAAGGGGTAGAAAGAATGTTAGCCGATGCGGGCATTCGTTACTTCCTCGTCGATGGCCACGGTATTCTCTACGGTCGTCCTCGTCCCCGTTACGGCAGTTACGCGCCCATTTTCACGGAAACCGGGGTGGCTGCTTTCGGTCGTGATCACGAATCTTCTCAACAGGTTTGGTCTTCCCAAGTCGGTTATCCGGGGGATATAGTTTATCGGGAATTCTATAAAGATTTGGGCTGGGAAGCGGAATACGAGTATATTAAGCCCTATATCATGCCCAACGGTCAACGCAAGAATATAGGCATCAAATACCACAAAATTACTAGCCGGGACGGTGGTTTATCGGAAAAAGGGCTTTATGACCCCTACTGGGCCAAAGAAAAAGCCGCCGAACACGCGGGCAATTTTATGTATAATCGCGAGCGGCAAGTGGAGAGTTTAGCCGGAATTATGGGCCGTCCTCCCCTGGTTGTTTCTCCCTACGATGCCGAGTTATTCGGTCACTGGTGGTATGAGGGACCCTGGTTTATTGATTTTCTGTTCCGTAAGTCCTGGTATGACCAAAATATCTACCAAATGACCCATTTAGCCGATTATCTCCGGTCTAACCCCCATCAGCAGGTCTGTCGTCCTTCCCAATCTAGTTGGGGTTATAAGGGTTTCCATGAATACTGGCTAAATGAAACTAACGCTTGGATCTATCCTCACCTGCACAAAGGCACAGAACGGATGATTGAATTAAGTCATCATGAAGCGGAGGATGAATTGCAGGAACGGGCTTTAAATCAGGCGGCCCGGGAGTTATTATTAGCGCAATCTTCTGACTGGGCTTTTATTATGCGAACCGGTACAATGGTTCCCTATGCTGTCCGGCGCACTCGTTCCCACCTGCTGCGGTTAAATAAAATCTATGAAGATGTGAAATCGGAGAAGATTGACTCTGGTTGGTTGGAAAAAGTCGAGGAAATCGATAATATTTTCCCCAATATTGATTACCGTGTCTATCGACCTCTGTAATCTGGGTGAGTAGTATAGATAAAAGGGGGGGTTAGTTAATACCCCCCCGATTTGATTTTTTAGAAAGTTAAATTGGTGTGTCTTGGGCTAATTCTGAGGCTAATTTGGCCAGAATTTTGGGTTTAAGTTCCTCGAGTTTCCGTTTTAACATCCGCTTGCTAATTTGTGGGCTGCCAACCTGGGCCAATTGACTATCGGTCAGCCATTGCTGCAAAATTTGGCATTGATTGGTGGGAATATTGGCGGTGATCACATTTTCACAGATCGGGCCGCCTTCGAGGGAGAAAAATAAAATCCAGTATTGACCAGTTTCGCCAAGGGTTTTGGTCATTTTTTGACCCTGGGGGGTTTTTAAGTCCAAATAACAGGGCAACCAGCGCGGCCCCTGTTGACGATGATAGAGGACAGTAATCCAGAGAATCATCGGGTGGGGTGTGGGTAAGAAGAGAAATTGATTATAACGGACACTAGCAACCCGGACGGGGATATCTTCTCGATCCAACATTACCCATAAACTGGCAAAAACGCCGTCAGCAGCCTTGATACAGCGTGGGAAGACGATTTTTTGGCGCGGTTTATCCTCGGGCCAACTGGACTTGAGACAGATATCCTTAGTATTAGCGACAGCAAGACCGGTTCGATCTAAATCTTCAAGGGTTTTAATTTTAGTGGTGTAATCGTCGATTTTTTTGACTATTTCACCGATACGATGCAATTTATTGGGTTGATTATTTTTGACTAGGGGTTCGAGTCGTTCGAGAAGTTGTAGTATATCTGTAACACTTTGCGGTCGATCGCTGGGTGCTTTGGCTAAACAGCGCAGGATTAACTGTTCTAATTCTGGCGGTAATTGCAAGCTAGGATTAAAGGGACGGGGTTCAGCGTAGTGGTGAACCTCATACCAACCGCCAAAGGAGGAATTATCGGGAAAAAAGGGCGTTTTTCCCGTGAGCATCTCGTACATCACGATCCCGAAACTGTAGATATCGGAACGATGATCGAGTTCTTTACCTTCCATCTGTTCTGGGGAACAATAGGCTAAGGTTCCCATAAACGATTGGGTTTGGGATTCTCCCGATTGGATGAGTTTAGCGATGCCAAAATCGAGAATTTTCACCAATTCCCCTAATCCTGAGTCCTGAATGATGATAATATTGCTTGGTTTGATGTCCCGGTGAATAATTGGACAGATCTCGCCTTGGAAGATAATACCCTTATGGGCGCATTCGATGCCGAAACCAATCTGACGGGTGAGATGAAAGAAGCGCGAGAGAGGCAGCGGGTGATATTTGATGATTTCTCCTATGCTTTCCCCCTGCAAAAATTCCATGACGTAGAAGGGGACTTCCTTTTCATCTACACCATAATCACGAACTTTAACAATATGAATACTTTTTTCGCCTAAAAGTGCCGAAATAGTCGCCTCTCGCTCGAAACGCTCGCGCATTCTTTTGTTGAGGAGAGTTTGCGAGAGGAATTTCACGGCGACGGTTACGCCACCTAAGAGTTTATCTTCCGCTCGATATACTTGTCCCATGGCACCGCTGCCGATCAACTCGACCAGTTGGTATCGATTGGCAAGTAGGCGCCGATGTCTAGAATCTGCCGACATAACTAGGCTACTGTGTTAATTATAGTGAGTCTGGTGGAGAGAGTTTTTTTAAGAACTGCTGCAATCCGTGGCTGATCGAGAGGACTTAACCTTAGAATGCCCTTTTTTTAGGCTAAAAGCATGATTGTTAACATATATTTTCAGGCATTTTTAGTCCTTGCCTCTTGCCTAATTAATTTTTGGGGGTTGAAAAAAATGAAAAAACTAAGTATAAAATAGCATAAAATCTCTAGATAGACAATTTGATTGATTATTTTCGTTCTTGATTCTCCTGACTTGAAAGAGGGTGTAGGGTGTAGGGTGTGGGGAAAGAAACCTCTTTCATCTGTGGGGGTGAAAATTTTTTCATCGGGACTGACTCCTAAACAACTAGGACAGGGAACTCCCTAACCCCCCTAAAACTTTTTTGCCGAAAGTGACCGATCTGCGTAATAATTCTTTAATAAAGATTTGTAAACTTGAAAATGATTATCCTTTCGCAGTGCTAGAGATTTAATGAGACGACTAATTGCGATCGAAAAAGCTCTGCTCATCGGTCATATTGTATCGATGGCTTTTGGACTAGCGGGATTGTTGCTAGTCTTGCCCCATCCCGAATTTGTGGCCAATTTACCGGATTTTGGCAAAACCGCCTTTGCTTGGTCAATGGCCGGGGGGGGTGTGGTGTATATGGTGTTAGGAATGGCAGCCGTGGCTGTTTATGCCTATCGGACTCTAGGAGTGTGGCACTGGTTAGGATTCATGGTTCCCGCTATCAGCTTATCCCTTTGTAGCGAACTATTAGGAACCAGTACCGGCTTTCCTTTCGGTCATTATCGTTATCTTTCGGGCCTAGGTTACAAAATTGCGGGTTTAGTCCCCTTTACTATCCCCCTATCTTGGTTTTATCTCGGTTTTAGTGCCTATATCATCGCTCGTGTTGGTTTATCCACTCTTGCGATACCCCAGTGGCTACAAAATCTAGGAGCGATCGCTATCGGGGCGGTATTATTAACTTCCTGGGATTTTGTCCTAGATCCAGCCATGAGTCAAAGTACCATCCCCTTCTGGATTTGGGAACAACCGGGGGCCTTCTTTGGGATGCCCTATGAAAATTTTGCTGGTTGGTTCGGTACAGGCTGTGTTTTTATGACGGTAGCCACTTTAATCTGGCAAGTGCAACCGGTGAAACTGCCAAGTCAAGATTTAACCCTACCTTTTGTGATGTATTTGGGTAATTTTGGCTTTGCTACGGTCATGAGTATCGGTGCTGGTATTTATCCGCCGATTTTCCTAGGATTACTCACCGGTATTCTGCCTTTAATACTCCTCTATAATCGCGCCAAGGCTGTTGCTTCCGGGCAAACAGTGGCAACCAGCGAAGTAACAACCCTAAAAATCCCCGTTGTTTCGGTGAGAGGAGCCAAATAAGTTGTTAACTGAGATAATTCTCGGTGCATTCTGCCTGGGGCTACTGCTGTCTCAGGCTGTTGCCTTTTTTATCCTTCTTTCCCGTCTGCTGAAAGGGGCGCGTCGTCGTCCTCCCCTGACTCCCCAACCCCCCACCCCGGAGATGTTAGGGACGGTAAGCGTGATTGTGCCGACGTTAAACGAAGTGGCCAGGATTGACGGTTGTTTACGGGGATTGAGTCAACAGAGTTACGAAGTGCGAGAAATTCTGATTGTCGATAGCAATTCCCAAGATGGTACGCGGGAAAAAGTCAAAGAGATAGCGGCAAAAGACCCCCGCTTTCGCTTGAAAACCGATTATCCTTTGCCCCCCGATTGGGTAGGTCGTCCCTGGGCGTTACACAATGGTTTTTTGTTTAGTTCTCCTAAAAGTGACTGGATTTTGGGCATTGATGCCGATACCCAACCCCAAGCAAATTTAGTGGCTAGTTTAGTTAAAGCTGCGATCGCAGAAGGTTACGATTTAGTTTCCCTGTCGCCGCAATTTATCCTCTCCTATCCGGGAGAATGGTGGTTACAGCCGGCTTTATTGATGACTTTGCTCTATCGCTTTGATGCGGCTGGAGTGCGCGGGCAAGATCCCGAACGAGTCATGGCCAATGGTCAATGTTTTCTCTGCCGGCGGTCAGTTTTAGCGGCTTTAAACGGTTATAGCGGGGCAAAAGGTTCTTTTTGCGATGATGTCACCCTGGCCCGTCTAGCGGCAACGAAAGGCTATCGGGTGGGATTTCTCGATGGGGCGAAGTTGATTCGCGTGCGGATGTACGAAGGACTTAAGGAAACTTGGCGCGAATGGGGCAGATCCCTTGACCTCAAAGATGCCTCCTATCAGGGGCAATTATGGGGCGATTTAGCTTTATTAGCTCTTACTCAGGGATTACCGATAATTATCACCCCTTTACTGCTCACAGCTTTGATTTTTGGCTACAATTTCCTGAGTTTAAAAATTGTTTTGACTTTAAACCTGCTGCTGTTATTGATTCGTTTTGCCCTTTTATTGGCTGTCTCTCCTAGCTACTATCGCGGCGAAAAAGTCAATCTATCTTCGGGATTATTTTGGCTATCTCCCCTCGCGGATCCGCTGGCAGTTATCCGCATTTTTATCTCTGCTTTTACCCGTCCCCAAAGTTGGCGCGGTCGATTGTATTAAAAATATGGCTCTCTTAGGTTTGGTGGGTAAAATGGATTCTAAGATACAGTCCTGCTGGCGAGGGAGTGGAACGAACCACAAAGACACAGAGGACACAAAGATCGATCATATTGTAAGTTAAACTGATCACACAGAACCTAGAAGAGCCGATAAATTAGGCTTTTAGTCATCACCTAAAATCATGGCTTCCACTTCCTGTTTAGCTTTTTCTAGGTCGTCTTTGGCTTGTTGTTGGAGTTGTTTGGCTTGATTACGAATTGCGGTGATATGCTCACTAATTTCGATTTGTTTTTCAAGAGGAGGGATAGGAATTTTTAGTTGATCTAATACTTCAACATTAACACCAGATTGATTATTCCAATTTGTGCAGATTTTAAAGAAAACTTGCTGATGTTGATAAAGATTAAATATATGTGCCAAATATTGAGGGTCTATTTTATCTTTTTTAACACCAACTCTAGTTATGTGATTTGAGCAAAAATAAAAACCTTCTAAGTTAAAAAGTATTGATTTACCAACAAGCTCTTGACTATTAGTATTATTAAAAAGTATTTCATCTTTTTGCAGAATATCTTCTTTTCTTTTTAGTAGTTCAAAATGAGGAATATAAACATTTTTAGTAAAAACAAATTCTCTTGCGTTATTAATATTAGTTGGTCTTATTTGAATAATGCCTTGATCATCTTTTGATTGATCTTGCTTTCCTGATGCAAAGCCTGTTTTCATATAGGCGGTTATTCTGGAAATATAATCAAGTTTAAAAGCTGATTTTTCTAGTGATTTATAGATATTGCTGAAACAATATAGAGGATCAAACCTATCGCCTGATACCTCGCGTAAATTACGGATAAAAATTCGGTTTTTAATAGTATTTTCTTCGGGTTCAGGCAACTCAATCCCCAACTCCCCTAACAGATAATCATCAATACTATCTAGTAATCGCTGTGCTTCTAATTCTTTTTGTTTTTTAGCCGCATAAGCATTCTCCATTGCTAAGATAATTTTATTTTGTTTAGAAATAGAAAAATTAGGTATGAGAAAAGAACCTACTTCCTCAAGATTTAAATTTGCTCTTGCAACTGGTCTTTTGATTCGATCAATTACTTTTTGACCGATTGGTGTAAGCAAAAAAGCTCTGACAAATTCTGGCTTGAGATTTTGTTTTAATCTAACAGCCGCAATCGCCTGATTAATATTAGACTCTCTTGCATCTTGATAGATTCCTACTTTTCCTATCGTAGCCCCAACAATAGCGATCAAGAGATCATTTTTTTTAAGTTGTGAACCTTTCATAATGCCATTATGAATATCTGGCTTTATATATAGTAATTCGGAAAAATTAATATTACCATTTTCTAAAAAGTCACCACTTCTTATAAAAGGTATCCCTACATTCATTTCACAATAAGCATCACCTCCACTTTTCGGAGTAATTCCAGAAAATATAGATAAACTTTGATGAGCTAATTTAGTACAACCTATTTTTTGTAATTTTATTTCATTCTCTATAAATTTTGGCTCGTAAAAATGTGGATCGAGTCTTCCTTCTAATCCTTGTAAATTAACCAGAAAAATTTTATCTTTATCCACATCAAGACTTAAAAAAAAACTATCTTTTGCTGACTCTATCGACTCAATAAACCGCGCAAGCTCCCGACCAATAAAATCTAACTCATTATTATTAGTTGATTTACCCGTTGCATCATAACCAATATCTTCGGCAATCGCCATAAAAATCGGATAATCTTCGATTACCTTTTGCTTTTCCTCCGCATACTGATCACTCAAAGACTCCTTTAACGCCTCAATTTGGTCATTATATTCCGCCGTGACCGACTTTTTCCACTCCTTATAAAGCTCCGAATCCGTCAACGCTTTACCGGACAAATTTTGAGCATTATCAAAACCTCGTAACTCCTTTAAATGCCGCTTCTTATTATTTTCAATCTTATCCAATAACTTTAAATAATCATTGCCTTGCTTAATTTGATCCTGTAAAGCCAGTTTAGCCTGTTGAATACTTTCCGTTACTGCTTGCGAATGCTTCTTCAAAAATAAAACCGAACTTTTAACCCCCGCTCCCGTTGCAGAAAAAGCCGTCTGAGGCATCGAAACCACAGCCACAATGCGATATTTTTCCTCGATTCCCTCCCTGACATACTGCAAACTTGAATTAGTCAAAATACCATCAGGAACCACCATCGCTAAATAGCCACCTTCCTTTAAAAAACGATGACATTGCTCAAGAAATAAAACTTCTGTACTTTGGCTATCCCGCTCCGTTGTTCTACTTTTAGGATTTAACCAATCTACCGCCTTAATCGCAAAGCTATATTGGGATATATAAGCCTGTTCCGTTTGTTTAATAACCGAACCAAAAGGCGGATTAGTAATAACAAAATCAAAGCGATTATATGTAAAGCCTTTATTTTCTGTCCGTTTAATTAAATCTTCACTATCGCGTAAACCATCCGCTGCAATCACATTGGTATGACCATCATCATGGATAATCATATTCATTTTGGCAACCCGGGCAATCTGTTCATTAATTTCAATGCCAAACAAATTACTCTGAGCAAAATTATGCCAATGCTGATAATGTTTGTTATATTCTTTCGGATCCGTTTGATAATTGGGATAGTATTCATCAGCTTCCGTACGAACCTTCTCTAACGCATGAAGCAGAAAACCACCGCTTCCACAAGATGTGTCTAAAACAAGAGAACTCTGCTTGATGGGTAGCACATCCACAATAAACTTAACAATTGGTCGAGGTGTAAAATACTGCCCAAAATCTCCGCGAAAAAATGACCCCATAAACGTCTCAAAAGCGCGACCCTTACTATCTAAGTCTGTTTCGCCTAAATTAATACTTTCCAAATAACCCACCACCGTCCGCAACTTCTCTGGACTTAAGCGAATATCATCCTTAAAAACTTCTGCATCTGCTCGACGGCCTTCTTCATATAAAGCCTTAATGCGCTCACTTAATTGCTTATTTTCCCGTTGCTTTCTTTCCTCCTCTTTTTCATTAGCTTTAGGTGCAACACTAAAGATCTGAAAATCGTAGGGTTCCCCTACCTTGCGAGCTTTCTTTTCATCCCAAATTTTACAAAAAATTAGCTTATCTAACTCGTCAAAAGCTTCCGAGGGATTCAACTCTCCCCCTCCCCATAACGATTGATGAGCCTGCTTAAAACGACGGGTTAACTCATCCTCTGTAACTACTGTTAACTCAAATAACTTTTGTCCATTAGAAATACCACCACCTTTAGCATATTTAAAACGCGCTAATGTTTCCACTCCCGATTGTGGAATATCAGTGATAGTAATTCTTTCCTTTGGCTTTTCTGTTGGTACTTGATAATATTCATCTTTAATACCGGAAGTTATCCAAACATATTTCGCTCCTTCCGCCACCGCATAACTAAAACCCTGCTCTACTGCCTGAGTAAATTCTAATTCTGAAACCTCTTGTTTTTTACATTCAACAACGATATGAGGCGATTTATGCCCATCATCATTATAAACAATAATATCCGCTTCTTTGGTCGATGATCCCATTACTACGGGAACAAATAACCGAATCCGCTTTTGAGCATAACCATAGGTCAAAACTAATTTTAAAAAAGTCTCAGCTTGTACCTGTTCTTCATGATTGCTATAATTTCGCTTTTTATTTTGATTAATATATGTAATATATTTCTCCTCATCATCTAACTTAATTAAGCCTTTTTTTATTCCTTCTTGAATTAAACTCATAAGCGTCTGATGGCCGATTCATTGACTGAGATAAAAAAATTATAATATTAACTGGGTATTTCAGACAACCTACTGTTTAGCCGGTTAAAACTGAGGAATATAATTAAAAAGATGACGCATGACCACAAACTCCCAACAAATAACCCTGACGCTCCACCGTCCTCACCTGAGCTTGTCAACCCTTTTTAGACGAAAGACTCACCAGCAACTGCGGAAAGTGGGTATAAATATCGGGTGTATTAGGCTCCCCTAAAACACCCAGAAAAGATTTTAGGAAAAATTAACCGACGACACAGAGAATATCCGATGCGTGACTAGCGGTATTCACTTTGTCATCCACATGGCTAATTTTGCCTTCTGCATCGATGATATAGGTGACGCGCTTAGAATAGCCACCCCCATCGACGTCATAAGCTTTGGTGATAGCACCATCGGTATCTACAAGCAATTGGAAGGGTAAACTGTATTTTTCTTTAAATTGTGCATGGGAACCCTGGTCATCCCTGCTCACCCCGAAGACTACTATTTCCTTGTCTTGGTATTGTTCGTAGTTATCCCGGAAGCTTTGCGCTTGCTTGGTGCAGCCGGGGGTATCATCTTTGGGATAGAAGTATAAAACTACGACTTTACCTTGAAAATCCGACAGGGAAACGGTTTTTCCAGTATCGTCGGTGGTGGTAAAGTTCGGTGCGATTGTTCCAACGGTTAAAGCCATAACTCCGATTCCTTTACAAAAGCTAATCTATATTGATCATAAGGGATGAGGGTCAAAAACAGGGAGAGGGGAGAAGAAGTCAGAGCATTTGTACTGAATTTCCTGATCAGTTTAAATGCAGTACAACTGAGAAGACGAACAACAAACCTCTAGAATTTGTCCTAGGATAATATTTGTCAGCTAAGAGGGGGATAATATGGGGCTATTCTGGTTAAAGGTGAGAACTTTTGGGCAAAATATCTTAATCGGTTTAGTTTTAGTGCTATTAATCGGTTTTTATCACAGCATCAGCGCTAAATCTGCCTCATTAATGATTGTTTATCCTCCCGATAATCATCAAACCACGGCATCGAGAATCTTTTTTATTGGTTCTGCTCCTCCATCGGGTCAAGTTTTGCTTAATAATCAACCGATTCAACGCAGTGCTAAAGGATATTTTGCCCCTAGTTTTCCCCTAGAAGTTGGCGAAAATAATTTCACTATTCGCTATCAAAACCAAACTATTAATCGTCAAATAATTCGTCGAGATACTCAAGCAATTATTCCCCAAGGATTAGCTTTTGCTGATAACTCTCTCAGTCCTTCTGTCAATAAGACGAGGTTAGTGGGGGAATGGATTTGTTTTAGTGCGATTGCCACTCCCCAAGCTCAGGTTTCTGTGCAGTTAGGAGATAAAATCTTACCTCTTTTACCCCAAACTCAAACTACAAAACTGCCTAGTAATGCCGCAGTTTTAACTAATCTTAATCAAGCGAATTCCGAGGATAAAACTGGTTACTATCGAGGTTGTCAGCAGTTTAAGCAAGAGGCTAACTTAGGAAAACCTATTTTTACAGCACAATTAAATAATCGCTCGATTAGTCAACAAGGTCAAGGAGAAATTAACATTATTAGCGATCAAAATTTACCAGTGATTGAAATTATAGCGGTCCAAGGGGTAGCACGCACGGGGCCAGGTAGTGATTATTCCCGTTTAACTCCTTTACCCCAAGGCACAAAAGCGAGAGTCACTGGGAAAGAAGGGGATTGGTTACGGTTAGATTATGGTGGTTGGATTTTAGAGCGAGAAACCCGTTTAATAGTTAATGAAGTCCTAGATAATGCTAATATTCGCGGTCTCTCTTCTCGCAGTATCAATCAAGCAACAGAAATTATTTTTCCCCTCTCCCATCCTGTACCCATCGCCGTGAGACAAGAAGATGATAAATTTATTTTGACCCTTTATAATACTATTGCCCAAACCGATACAATTTTTCTGGGGAATAATCCTTTAATCAGACGTTTAGATTGGCGACAAATTAACCCGACTACGATAGAATACACTTTTAATCTTAATCAAAAACAACAGTGGGGTTATAGTCTTCGTTACCAGGGGACAAATTTAATCTTAACCCTGCGTCATTCCCCAGAAAAAAGTGATAATTTACAGGGCAAAGTTATTTTATTAGATCCCGGACACGGAGGTAAAGAAACCGGTGCTGTCGGTCCAACGGGTTACACGGAAAAAGAGATTAATTTAGTTATGTCTAAATTAATTAAACGGGAGTTAGAAAAATTGGGGGCAACAGTTTATTTAACCAGAGAAACGGACATCGAACTATCCCTACCAGCACGGGTAGAGATGATTAATAATCTGCAACCAACCCTAGCACTATCGGTTCACTATAATGCTTTGCCTGATGATGGAGATGCCTTAAATACTCAAGGAATCGGCATATTTTGGTATCATCCCCAGGCATCGGATCTATCGGTTTTTCTCCACGATTATTTAACCAAAAATCTTAACCGTCCTTCCTATGGAGTATTTTGGAATAATTTAGCTTTAACTCGTCCCTATAGTAGTCCTTCTTTGTTATTAGAGTTAGGATTTATGAGTAATCCTCAAGAATTTGAATGGATTACCGATACTCAGGCACAAAAACAACTAGCGCAAGTTTTAGCCGCCGGAATTAGCCAATGGTTTCAACAATCTGGGGTAATCGCTTCTAGTTAAAATTTAATGGCAAGCGGAGGGAGATAAGCTTAAGTAGCTGGTTATAA
Source organism: Microcystis sp. M144S2 (assembly GCF_020246065.1). Taxonomy (NCBI): domain Bacteria; kingdom Bacillati; phylum Cyanobacteriota; class Cyanophyceae; order Chroococcales; family Microcystaceae; genus Microcystis; species Microcystis sp. M144S2. The sequence continues at coordinate 3,032 of NZ_JADBTR010000065.1, read as the reverse complement.
TTAAATTAAAAATGGATTTTAGGTTCGATCCCCCCTGCCCCCCTTGATAAGGGGGGTGCCGATAGGCGGGGGGATCTGAAAGTTTTTAATACCCACCTACTTAAATCTTTATGAAAAACCAAGCCCTAGCTGGAAAGCCAGTGATAGGATTTGCCGGAGTCTTTATTTTAGTCTGAGGAAATTAAATCAAGTTCATGGAAAAAATGTTACCAGTGAACAGCAATCGGACAAAATAACTGCTAGATTACAAGGTATATTCCATCACTCTCTAGCAGATATTCAAACAGCGATCGCTCTGGGACAAAAATCTCTGGATTAGCCAACAACTGAAGATAGTTTACCTGAAAATTTGCCAACAGTTCACGCCCTTATAGACAACTTGATCGCTGCCCCCCTTATTAAGGGGGGATTAAGGGGGGATCAAAACCACCTTATTAAGGGGGGATCAAGGGGGGATTAAGGGGGGATCAATCGCTCACCTCAAGGTTGGGGTAGCCCAATTAAATCCCACCTCGTTATTATTCTGCTCTACCCATGACTAACTCTTTATATATCAGCACGACGGCAACGGGAAGCGGTAAAGCGTTAGTAGCTTTAGGAATTATTGACTTAATTCTCCGCAAAACTAATAAAGTTGCTTTTTTCCAGCCAATTGTTCTCGACTGCTCCGAAGGTCATCGGGACGAAGACATTGACTTAATCCTCAATTATTTTAAATTAGAACAAACCTACGAAGAAGCCTTCGGGTTATGTTACGAAGAAGTTAAGGATTTATTGGTACAACAAAAATTTGATGAAATCATTGAAAGAATTATCAAAAAGTTTAAAAACTTAGAAAATAAATATGATTTTATCCTTTGTGAAGGTTCCGATTATCTGCAAGAAAATTCCGCCTTTGAATTTGAACTAAATACAGAAATCGCCAAAAATCTCGGCCATCCCATCTTAATATTAGGTAATGCCCACAATCGCAGTATCGAAGATGCCCTTAGTCCGATCCTGATTTCCTGCGACACCTACCAGGATAAAGGTTGTACGGTGATTGGGATTATTATCAACCAAGCTGAAGAGGAAAAAATAGAGGAATTACGGAAAACCCTGACTAAAATTTTTCCTCCCCAAGAATATGCCCTAGGAGTGATTCCCCACAATGCCAAACTGAGCAGCCCGCGAGTGGCAGAAATCGCCCAACAATTGCAGGCAAAAGTTCTCTACGGACAGCAGAGATTAGATAGTTTAGCCAGTAACTTTCTGGTGGTGGCCATGCAGATGCAAAATGCCCTAGAGCGGATAAAAGAAGATAGTTTAATTATCACTCCTTGGGATCGCGGCGATGTGATTATCGGGATGTTACAGGCCCATCAATCGGCCAATTATCCCCAATTAGCCGGTATAGTCTTAACAGCAGGTCATAGTCTCAATCCTTCGATCGCCCGTTTAATTGAAGGTTTGCCCGATCCCTTGCCGATTCTCTCCGTCACCACCGATACCTACACCACGGCCGAACGCATCCACGATGTGCGGACCACCCTAACCTCGACGGACTACGATAAAATTAACCTCAGTCTGCAGCTTTTTCACAGTAACATCAATCTCGATCGCCTAGAAGCGCAAATTCGCACTTTGCGGACCCAGGGGATTACCCCGAAGATGTTCACCTATAATCTCGTACAACAGGCCAAAGCGCAAAAACGTCACATCGTTTTGGCCGAAGGGACTGAACCGCGCATCCTCCAGGCGGCCACAGTGTTAATCGAACAGGATATCGTCGATTTAACCCTCTTGGGACAACCAGACGAGATTGCAATGGTGATTAAAAAACATGGTATCACTCTCGATCTCGATCGCCTGCAAATTATTAACCCCGTGGCTAGTCCCCATTTTGAAAGCTATGTGCAGACCCTCTACGAAGCGAGAAAAGCCAAGGGAATGAATCTGGATATGGCCCGGGATTATGCACAGGATGTCTCCTATTTTGGGACTTTAATGGTGTATCAAGGCGATGCTGATGGTATGGTATCGGGGGCAGTGCATACCACTCAACACACGATTCGGCCTGCACTCCAGATTATCAAAACTAAGCCCGATTGTGCGATCGTCTCCTCGGTCTTTTTTATGTGTCTAGAGGATCGGGTCTTGGTCTATGGGGATTGTGCGGTCAATCCCGACCCCAGCGCTGAGGAATTAGCCGAAATCGCCCTATCTTCTGCTGAAACTGCCCAAAAATTCGGAATTGAACCGCGAATCGCCCTGCTTTCCTATTCTTCGGGTCAATCGGGCCAGGGAGAAGACGTGGAAAAAGTACGACAAGCGACCAAAATCGCTAGGGAAAAACGCCCCGATTTGAAGCTAGAAGGGCCGATTCAGTACGATGCGGCCGTGGATAGGGAAGTAGCCGCCCAAAAAATGCCGGGGTCAGAGGTAGCAGGCCAAGCAACGGTGTTTATTTTTCCTGACCTGAATACAGGGAATAATACTTATAAAGCCGTGCAGCGGGAAACGAAAGCTTTAGCGATTGGTCCAATCCTACAGGGATTAAAAAAACCCGTCAATGATCTCAGTCGCGGTTGTACCGTTCCCGATATTATCAATACGGTGGTAATCACGGCAATTCAATCCCAATCTTTTTGAGTTATCAGTTAGAAAACGGGTTTCTCAAAAAAACCCTTTTTCTGGAATATGCTTATACCATTTCTCTAAATGAAAACTACACATCGAATTTAAGTCACCCTTTTTAAGGGGGATTTAGGGGGATTAAACTTCTGTAGTCAGACTTTGGAGAATTGGTATTATTTCCTCCCGACCGGGCCAGAGCGGGAATCAAAACTATCTCAATGGAGCGAGATGAATCGCGACCAGAATAAAACTAACGCGGTAGCGTTTCCACTTTCGGGGAGTTTTGGTTCTCGACGTATTTTTTTAGTTGTTCGACAGTAACGTCGCCACAACTAGCCACGAAATAAGCTCCCGCCCAAAAATAGGGTTTGTTGTCGAAATACTTTGCCGCCAAATCCGGAAATTCTTGTCTAATT